>NZ_JBFODN010000217.1:0-13108 GCF_040908345.1 Aeromonas sp. R3-1 | reverse complement strand
CCACCCGCAGGCGGAGCGGATAGTGGTGCTGATGGGCTCGGCGATTGGCACCTGTGAAGAGGTGATCGAACGCCTGCTTGCCCAAGGGGAGAAGGTGGGGCTGGTGAAGGTGCGGCTGTTCCGCCCCTTCTCGGCCGGGCATCTGCTGGCCGCGATTCCCGAGAGTGCCCGCACCATCGCCGTGCTGGATCGCACCAAGGAGCCGGGCGCACAGGCCGAGCCCCTCTACCTCGACGTGATGACGGCGCTGGCCGAAGCGGTCAGCCGGGGCGAGCGGGCAAGCCTGCCGCGAGTGATTGGGGGTCGCTACGGCCTCTCCTCCAAAGAGTTCGGCCCCGCCTGCGCGCTGGCGGTGTTTGCCGAGCTGGCACAGGAGAACCCGCGCCCGCGCTTTACCGTCGGCATCTTCGATGACATCACAGGTCTCTCACTACCGCTGCCCGCGCTGAATTCGCAAAGCCTCATTCACAGCCACCAGCACAAGCTGGAGGCGCTCTTCTACGGCCTTGGCAGCGATGGCACCGTCTCGGCGGCCAAGAACAGCATCAAGATCCTCGGCAACCACACCGGCCTCTATCCGCAGGGCTATTTCGTCTACGACTCCAAAAAGGCGGGCGGCCTCACCGTCTCTCACCTGCGGGTGGGCGAGCGGCCGCTGCAATCGGCCTATCTGGTGGAAGAGGCCGACTTTATCGGCTGCCATCAGTGGCAGTTTGTCGACAAGTACCGGATGGCTGAACGCTTGAAGGCGGGCGGCATCTTCCTGCTCAACACCCCCTACAGCGAAGCGGAGATCTGGCAGCGCCTCCCCAGCGAGGTGCAGCACGCCCTGCGCGAGAAAGAGGCGCGCTTCTATATCATCAACGCCGCCAAAATTGCCCGCGACTGCCAGCTCGGCAACCGCATCAATACCGTGATGCAGATGGCCTTCTTCCAGCTCAGCGCCATCATTCCCCCCGCAGAGGCGACCAGCCTGCTGAAGCAGGCCATCGCCACCAGTTATGGCAGCAAGGGGCAGACACTGGTCGAGCGCAACTGGATGGCACTGGAGGCAACCTGCGCCGCCCTGACCCGGGTGCAACTTGGCGAGCTGGATCCCGCCAGCCGCCCCCGCCCACCGGTGGTTTCGGCCAAGGCCCCCGACTTTGTCCAGACCGTCACCGCCGCCATGCTGGCGGGGCTGGGTGACAGCCTGCCGGTCTCCGCCTTCCCACCGGATGGCACCTGGCCGGTCGGCACCACCCGCTGGGAGAAGCGCAACATCGCCAAGGAGATCCCCATCTGGGAGGCGGAGCTCTGCACCCAGTGCAACTACTGTGTCGCCGCCTGTCCCCACTCGGCCATTCGCGCCAAGGTGGTAGAACCGGATATGCTGGCCGCTGCTCCCGCCACTCTCGATGCGCTGGATGTGAAATCCCGCGACATGCGCGGCCAGCAGTACGTGCTGCAGGTAGCGCCAGAGGATTGCACCGGCTGCAACCTCTGCATCGAGGTGTGCCCGGCCAAGGATCGCAGCAACCCGGATCGCAAGGCGATCAATATGGCTTCACGGCTCGATCACCTCGACGAGCAGAAGGCCAACTACGACTTCTTCCTCGACCTGCCAGAGCGCAGCGCCGAGCAGCTGGAGCGTATCGACATCCGCACCTCCCAGCTCATCTCGCCGCTGTTTGAATACTCGGGCGCCTGCTCCGGCTGTGGCGAGACCCCCTACATCAAGCTGCTGACCCAGCTCTATGGCGATCGGCTGCTGATTGCCAACGCCACCGGCTGCTCGTCCATTTATGGCGGCAACCTGCCTACCACCCCTTACACCACCAACACCGAGGGGCGCGGGCCGGCCTGGGCCAACTCGCTGTTTGAAGACAACGCCGAGTTCGGACTGGGCTTCCGTCTTACCGTCGATCAGCACAGGGAGCGGGTACGCCGTCTGCTGGCTAGCCTGGGCGACACCATACCTGCAGCGCAGCGCGAGGCGCTCGGCGATGCCACCCTGCCGGTTTCCGAGCAGCGGGCCCATATCCAGCAGTTGCGAGCGCTGCTGCAGGGGAGCCAGACCCCGGCAGCCCAAGAGCTGGCTCGCGATGCGGACTATCTGGTGGAAAAATCGGTCTGGCTCATCGGCGGCGATGGCTGGGCCTATGACATCGGCTTTGGCGGGCTCGACCATGTGCTGAGTCTGGGGGAGAACATCAATGTGCTGGTGCTCGACACCCAGTGCTACTCCAACACCGGCGGCCAACAGTCGAAGGCGACGCCACTCGGTGCCATCACCAAGTTTGGCGAGCAGGGCAAACGCAAGGCGCGCAAGGATCTCGGGGCCAGCGTGATGATGTATGGCCACGTCTATGTGGCGCAGATCTCCCTCGGCGCCCAGATGAACCAGACGGTAAAAGCGATTCAGGAGGCGGAAGCCTATCCGGGGCCCTCGCTTATCATCGCCTACAGCCCCTGCGAGGAGCATGGCTACGACATGGCCGAGAGCCACGAGCAGATGAAGCAGCTGACCGCCACCGGCTTCTGGCCCCTCTACCGCTTCGATCCGCGCCGCGCTGACGAGGGCAAACTGCCGCTGGCGCTCGACTCGCGAGCCCCCAATGCCTCGCTGGCCGAGACCTTGCGCCATGAGCCCCGCTTCCAGCGGCTGGAGCGCCAGCTGCCGGAGGTGGCCAGCCAGCTCTATGAAGAGGCGGAGCAGGAGGCCAATCGCCGCTTCGCCTGGCTAAGCCAGCTGGCAGGCAAGGAGAGTCCGGCGCAGGAGTAACTCGCGCATGGATTGATGGCAGCAGCCACGCTATTCGCCAAATAACAATCAGGGCTCCCCGCGGGGAGCCCTGATGCTATCTATGGTGAGCCAATGTCGGCGCAGGCCAAATCAGGCGCTGATGGAGGCCAGCTCGTGGCGCTTCAACGCCAGCAGTGTGATGAGCAGCGCCAGCGTGGCGATCAATGCCATGCCGATATAGGTTGCGCTGAAGCCCGGGGCCAGCAGATCGGGGGCGAGCCGGCTCAAATCGCCATCGCCACCGCTGCCGGCTGGCAGGCGGAAGTGAAACAGCATGGAGCAGATAGCCACGCCAACGGCACCACCGAGCTCCCGCCCGAAGTTGAACAGCGACATGCCGATGCCGCGATCTTCCCTTGGCAGGGCATTTTGTACCACCACCGAGAGGGCGGGCAGCACCAGACCGAGACCAATACCTGCAAACCCGAGGGCCAGTCTGACCCAGGCATCGAAGTGGATCTGCCACAGAGCCACTGCCGCGAGGCCAAAGCCCACCGCGACAAAGCTCTTGTAGTGACCGGTACGGCCAATCAGCTTGCCGCCGACAAAGGCGCCGGCAGTGATGCAAATCATGAAGATAACCATGATGGCGCCGCTCTCGCTGGCGCTCATCCCCTTCTGCCACTGCATCTGCAACGGCAGATAGACCAGCACGGCAAACATCAGCAGCTGGGAGAGCATCACCAGCAGCACGCTCACCAGATAGCCGGGCAGCCGGGCCAGATGGGCAGGCAGAATGGGATCGTGGGCGCGCCGCTCAATCAGAATGAGCAGCAGCAGTGCCACGCCCAGCGCCACCGAAAGCCAGACGGCGGGCAGCGCCGCCTCCGGCGAGAGCAGCAACAGGGTGAGCGTGGTGACGGTAATCAGCAGACCCGCCCCCTTCCAGTCGAAGCGACTGTGGCGACGGACGTTGAGCTGCTTGAGGTTGCGGTTGATGAGAAAGACCGCCAACGCCCCGAGCGGCAGGTTGATCCAGAAGATCCAGCGCCAGCTGAGCTGCTCGGTGAAATAGCCGCCGAGCAAGGGGCCTGCGATGCTGGAGACCGCATAGACCGCCGAGATGTAGCCCTGATATTTGCCCACCTCTCGCGGCGGAATGGTGTCGGCAATCACGGTAAACGCGAGGGCAATCAGGCCGCCGCCCCCCAGCCCTTGCAGCACCCGTGCCGCCAAAAGGGTCGGCAGATCCTGGGAAAGAGCACAGGCCACCGAGCCCGCCAGAAACAGGCCGATGCCGATATTGAGCATCCGCACCCGGCCAAAGAGATCGCTCAGCTTGCCATAGAGGGGCAGCACGGCGGTAGCCGCCAGCAGGTAGGCGGTGACCACCCAGGTGAGGGCGGCACCGGCGTGCAGTTCGGCGCCAATCATGGGCAGCGGGGTGGTAACTATGCTCTTTTCCAGTGAACCAAGCGCGATCACCAGCGCCACACTGGAGAAAATGGTTTTGGGGGATATTTTCGAGGTCATAAGCGGACTCGCAGATCTGATATGCCAAAGTATCCGGCAATGAACGGATTATTGTCTCACAAATCAGCAAGAGATAGAAAAAACGGCGGCCACAATATGCCCAACCATGAGGCCGATCCCACAAAACGCCGACCGTTTCTGCTAGCCTGCTCTATTTGATTCGAGGAGCCCCCATGAGCAAGCGTGAGCAGTACGGGTTTGATCACTACGATGCCCTGATTTTCGATATGGATGGCACTTTGGTAGATTCCATGCCCCTTCATCTGGATGCTTGGGAGCTCACCTGCGCCGAATTCGGCATCCCCTTCGAGCGGGAACAGCTCTATCAGTACGGCGGCATTCCCACCCGCAAGATCATCGCCATGCTGGCCGAGCAGCAGGGGCTGACGGTGGATGTCGAGGCTTTTACCCGTCGCAAGATTGCCCTCTATATGGAACATATCGACAAGGTCAGCGTCTTTCCCAAGATGTGGGAGCTGGTCAGGCACTATCACGGCAAGGTCAAGATGGGGATTGGCACCGGCTCACCGCGCAATCAGGCGGACTCCATCCTCAAAAGCACCGGACTCGACGCCTATATCTCGGTGGTGGTGAGCGCCGATGATGTCACCAACCACAAGCCGCACCCCGACACCTTCTTGCAGGTGGCCGAACTGCTCGACGCTAATCCGGCAAATTGTCTGGTGTTTGAAGATACCCGTATCGGGCTTGAGGCAGGCAAGGCGGCAGGGATGGATACCGTGCTGGTTATCGAAGGTGACCTGCACCAGCGGTAAGCGACTCAGGGCAAGCAGGCAAACCGATAGGATGGTGCCATCACAGTGGCACCATTTTTTATTCACGTGAGCATGGCGGCAGCGTCAGTGCCCGGACAGAGTTGCGATCACCGCCGGAATAGTAGCAACCGTCAGACAAAGGGCGTTGGCGTTGGCCTCATCCTGTAGTGCCTGATGAGTGCGAAGCAGCTCAAGGGCTTCGGCTGGGGTATCTGCAAAGGTGGGGGCGGCGATGGCGGCAAATCCCTGTTCGACCAGTTGACGACGCTCATCGCTATAGCTCGGCGCATTGGCATCTAGATAGGTAAGCGCCTGACCTTGCTTGAAAAAGTGATAGTTAGGCATCGATTGGCCCCGCAAAAATAAAGCGCCATTCTACTCCTTTTTGCTCCGCCGCCAGCGTCAATCTGTGTCGTCTCAAGTGATCTCGTTCACATTTTTATCAACAAATTTCCACCTGTTAGGTGCCGTCCAAATCCCCTCTTCACGCGGCGTCAGACAACACCCGATACCGTCACTCTGCGCCAAACAAAACGCCTCCACAAAGGAGGCGTTGCGACTGAAACAGGGTGGCTCCCGTTACATGGCATTCGTCGATTCGAAGATCTTGTCCGCCGAGGCCTCGACGAAGCCCGGATAGAGCACGCCATCGGCCTGCGGATAGCGCAGGGCAAACTCGTAGAAGCAGCTCGGGATGGTACGTACCCCATCGCTGAACGGCACCTCGGCTTTGTCAGCCATGGTGGAGGATTGCTCCAGCATCACCTGCGGGTCCCCTTTCACCTCGCCACCCACACTGTTGAGCACGAAACCCGCCGCCTTGAGCGCCCCATTGACCTGATGGATGGTGTCGAAATCCTTCAACTTGTTGATATTGACCGTGAAGTGGTTGGCACGATAGCCCCAGGCTGCCATCCAGGCCGCGTACTCGCTCTCAGCCAACAGGGTCTGATAATCGGCATAGGAGACCTGCCAGGGGGCACCGGTGTAGAGAAATGCCGGGGTGTCGGTCAGATGATCGGGCACCTGATCGGCCAGCTTGTGGATGATGGCCTGCGCCGCTGGGGAGAGCTCTTCCACCTTCAGCTCGCTGATAAACACCTTGGGAGCGTCCGGATCCTGATGCTCGAAGTGCTTGGCGTAGAGCTTCTTGGCCTTGAAAACGTACTCGCCCTTCTGCTCGTAACCGAGCGCCAGGAAGTGGGCGGCCAGCTTCTCCAGCCCCAGCTTGGGCAGGTTGTAGGTACGAAACGCCACGTGATCGTTGACGATGGGCTCGCCGCCACCCAGCAGGGTGTGCACCTTGAGGGCGCTCGGGGTCACCTTGATGTAGTTGTCCCACAGATGGCTGAATAGGGTGTCGATATCCTTTTGCATCTCTCTTTCCTTTGATTGCGGGTACAGATGGGGGCACCGCTGGATGCCCCGTGTCGTTATTAGAAGCGCAGGCCGGGCGACAGTTGATCCGGCATGGCCGCTTTGCTGTCTTCGACAGAGGCAACCGGGGATATGACACAGTAGTCGGCGGCGTTGAGCCATCTCTGCTGCATTGGCATCCCCATTTGCTCTTAAAACGTCAAACCAGGAGACAGCTGATCCGGCATAGCGGCCTTGCTGTCTTCAACAGAGGCAACCGGATACGCACAGTAGTCAGCAGCGTAGTAGGCGCTCGCCCTGTGGTTGCCGGAAGCGCCGATGCCACCAAACGGCGCGGCACTGGAGGCGCCGGTGATGGGTTTGTTCCAGTTGACGATGCCGGCGCGGATCCGCTTGAAGAAGTGATTCCAGTCCGCCTCCTTGTCACCCAGCAGACCGGCCGAGAGACCGTAGCGGGTGGCGTTGCCCTGATCGATGGCAGCATCGAAATCATCGTAACGAATGAGTTGCAGCAGCGGGCCGAAGTACTCTTCGTCCGGCAGCGCGCTCACTGAGGTCACGTCGATAATGCCCGGGGAGACAAAGCCGGTGCCCGCTTCCAGGTGCTTGAGGGTAAGCAGGCTCTCGCCACCGAGGCGCTGCAGGTTGGCTTGCGCCTCGACCATGCCCAGTGCTGCCTTCTCGCTTATCATCGAGCCCATGAACGGCTGCTCGGCGGCGTCATAGAGGCCGACCTTGATCTGGCTGACCACCTCGACCAGTCGATTGACCAGGGCATCGCCCCGCTCGCCGCGCTCGACAAACAGGCGGCGGGAGCAAGTACAGCGCTGACCGGAAGTGATGAACGCCGACTGGACGATGGCATGGACGGCGCCGTCGATGTCGCTCACGTCTTTCACGATCAGCGGATTGTTGCCGCCCATCTCGAGGGCCAGAATTTTGCCCGGCTGGCCGGCAAACTGCTGATGGAGGAAATGACCGGTGCGGGAGGAGCCGGTGAAGAAGAGGCCGTCGATATCGGGGTTGCCAGCCAGCGCCTTGCCAGTCTCGACCTCCCCTTGCACCAGATTGAGCACCCCCTTGGGCAATCCGGCCTCCTGCCAAACCTTGACCATGGCCTCGGCCACCATGGGGGTCAGCTCGGAGGGTTTGAATACCACGGCGTTACCCGCGATCAGTGCAGGTACGATATGGCCGTTGGGCAGATGGCCCGGGAAGTTGTAGGGGCCGAACACCGCCACCACACCGTGGGGCTTATGGCGGACAAACGCCTTGGCGCCCGGCATGGCATTTTCAACGGTGCCGGTACGCTCGTCGTGGGCACGGATGGAGATGGCAATCTTGCCCTGCATGGCGGCCACTTCGGTGCGGGTCTCCCACAACGGTTTGCCGGTTTCGCGGGCGATAGTCAGGGCCAGCGCCTCTTTCTGCTCGCCGAGCAGGTCGGCATAACGACGCACTATGGCCAGACGATCCTCAAGGCTCATGTCCGCCCAGTGGTAGAAGGCGGCACGGGCGGCCTTGACGGCGGCATCCACTTGCGCCGTGCTGGCGGCAGCCCCCTGCCAGATCACCTCGTTCTTGGCCGGATCGGTTGACTCGAACGGCTTGCCTTCACCGGCAAGCCACTGACCGTCGATAAATTGCACTAACTGGCTCATCCATTCACTCCCTGTCGCTGGCAGGCAGCCTCGGCTGCCTGTCTGATAATCGGTTTGCTTGTCCTGTTTGTCTCAGTCGAGGTCAACCACCCGCACCATGTCGCCATCCTGCACCTTGAGTGCCGCCGCCATCTTGGGCGGAATGATGGCTTCGTGCTTGTCGAGATCGACCCGGATATTGCCGTAGCAGGCGCGGTAATGCTCGAAACGGCTGTTGCAGATAAGGTGGGTCTTGCCACCGATGGGCTCGCCCACCAGCACCCGCAGTTTCTTGCTGCGGCGCACGCTGCGGATATTCTTCACGTCACACTCAACGGTGGGGCCTGCATCGAAAATATCGACGTAGCCACGGTTCACGAAGCCCTCGTCCTGCAGCATCTTGATGGCGGGACGGGTCTTCTCGTGGGTCTGGCCAATGACGGCCCGCGCCTCTTTGCTCAGCAAATTGACGTAGATGGGGTACTTGGGCATCAATTCGGCGATAAAACGCTTCTTGCCGATGCCGGTGAGATAGTCGACGGTAGGAAAATCCATCGAGAAGAAGTGGGTTTGCAGCCACTCGTAGAAGGGGCTGTGACCGTTGGCATCGGAGACGCCACGCATCTCGGCGAAGACGGTCTCGTCAAACAGCTCGGGGTGCTCGGCCATAAACAGAAAGCGGTGCTTGGAGAGCAGGCGGCCGTTGAGCCCCTCGCGGGCACATTCGCGCAAGAACAGGGTGCAGAGCTCGGAGTTGCCGGTGTAGTCGTTGGAGAGGGTCAGGGTTTCAACGACGTTGTAGATGCCGAGCTTGGGAGAAGAGTGCACCACCTTGCCGATGTGGTAGTTGTAAAACGGCTGGGAGAGGCCAACCGCGGCATCGATGGCACAGGTGCCCACCATCTCGCCGGTCTCCAGATCCTCGGCCACGAAGAAGTAGAGGCAGTCCCCCTTGCCGGCGGGCTTGTCGGAAAAAGTCTGGGTAGAGGCGTCAATCTTGCGCTGCAGCAGCTCATCGTTGACGGGCAACGAGGTCATGCCGGTGCCGGACTCGATGGCGCAGGTCTTGAGCCCGGCAAAATCTTTTTGCTCGATGGGACGGATAACCAACATAAATGACAACTCCCTTTCATTGACGACAGGTGGGGTCCCGGCTCCTGCCGGGAGAGCTCCCCACCTCAATTTGGAATCAGGCGTTAACCACCTGGGCAACCGCCTTCTCGAAGCGGGCCAACCCTTCCTTGATGTCCGCTTCCGGGATCACCAGTGAAGGGGCAAAACGAACCACGTTGGTACCAGCCACCAGTGCCATCAGCCCCTGATCGATGGAGGCCAGCAGGAAGTCGCGGGAACGCCCCTTGTAGGCATCGCTCAGGGCCGCGCCCAGCAGCAGACCCTTGCCGCGGATCTCGCTAAAGCAGTGGTATTTGGCGTTGATTGCCTCGAGCCCCTCGCGGAACAGCTGTTCGCGTTGCTTGATGCCAGCCAGCACCTCCGGAGTATTGATCACGTCGATCACCGCCTCGGCGACCGCACAGGCCAGCGGGTTACCGCCGTAGGTAGAGCCGTGAGTGCCCACTTTCAAGTAAGAGGCGATTTCGTTGGTGGTCAGCATGGCGCCGATGGGGAAACCGCCCCCCAGCGCCTTGGCGCTGGTGAGGATGTCCGGCGTAACGCCCAGACCCATATAGGCATAGAGATCACCGGTCCGGCCGACGCCGGACTGCACTTCGTCATACACCAGCAGGGCATTGTGTTTGTCGCACAGCTCGCGCACCCCTTTGGCAAACTCGTCGGTAGGACGAATGATGCCCCCCTCCCCTTGCAGCGGCTCCATCACCACGGCGCAGGTGTTGTCGGAGATCACCTCGGCCAGCGCCGCCAGATCGTTGTAGGGTACGTGGGTAATATCACCGGGCTTGGGACCGAAGCCATCGGAGTAGGCTGCCTGGCCACCGACGCTGACGGTAAAGAAGGTACGACCGTGGAAGCCCTGATTGAAGGCGATGATCTGGGTCTTCTGCTCGCCAAACTTCTCGATGGCGTAGCGGCGAGCCAGCTTGAGGGCCGCTTCATTTGCCTCGGCGCCGGAGTTGCAGAAGTAGACCTTGTCGGCAAAGGTGGCGGCGACCAGCTTCTTGGCCAGACGCAGGGCCGGCTCGTTGGTCATGACGTTGGAGAGGTGCCACAGCTTCTCGCCCTGGGTTTTCAGGGCCTCGACCAGCTTGGGATGACAGTGACCCAAACCGTTGACGGCGATGCCACCGGCGAAGTCGACATACTCGCGCCCTTCCTGATCCCAGACACGTGACCCTTCACCACGCACCGGGATGACCTTGGCGGGCGCATAGTTGGGAACCATCACTTCATCAAACACTTCACGTGTCACTGCCAACAACTCTGACATATAGCTCTCCTTCGATTCGGCGACAGAATAATCCACCGCCCAAAAGTTAAATCCGTGTAAACGTGACGGGATTATCACAGAAATAAAGTAAAAAGTCTGTAACAAGACGGCCTATAAGGAACAATGTTCGATTGCTCTTGAGATTTTAGGCAACCGCATTGCATAACGACTCAGGGGGGCTTGGCAAGAGATAATTTGGGCAGGAGAGGGGGTGAATAAAGTGTCAGGGAAATTTTTTTTGCCTTCTCTCGAACTTGAGAAGGCGATCACAACTTTTTATGAACGCGCCAGAAAGTTGGCCAGCAACTGATGGCCCTGCTCGCTCAAAATACTCTCCGGATGGAACTGAACACCCTCGATGGGGAGCGTCTTGTGGCGCAGCCCCATGATCTCGTCAAACGAGCCATCGGCATGCTCGCTCCAGGCGGTGATCTCGAAGCAGTCGGGCAGCGTGTCGCGCTCCACCACCAGCGAGTGGTAACGGGTCACCCGAAGCGGGTTGTTGAGCCCCTTGAACACCCCCTCATTGCAATGGCGGATGAGCGAGGTTTTGCCGTGCATTACCTGACGGGCACGCACTACGCGGGCGCCAAAGGCCTGCGCCAGCGACTGATGACCGAGACAGACGCCGAGAATGGGCAGCTTGCCAGCAAAGTGGCTGATAGCGTCGAGAGAGATCCCCGCCTCATTGGGCGTACAGGGACCGGGAGAGATCACCAGAAAACGGGGGGAGAGCTGCGCTATGGCATCAAGCGTCAGTTCATCATTGCGCTTGACCACAACCTCTTGTCCCAGGGCGCCGAAATATTGCACCAGGTTCCAGGTAAAAGAGTCGTAGTTATCGATCAACAACAGCATGAGATAACCAACAGCGGAGAATTAACGATCGAGATAACGACCCTGTTCCATTTCCCGTTCACGCTGACATTCGGCCAGATAGATGGCGGCAGCAACGGCAGGGGTTTTATGGTGCTTGTCGATGGCATTGGAGACCATCAACTGCAGGGTATTGAGGTTTTTCGCCTTGCGAAATTTACGTAGCCAGTGACCTTTGTCACTCAGCTCTTCAGCAGAAATAGTTGGTTGAACAGGCATGCTTTCTCTTGGGGATATTACCCAGGTTGAAATAAAGAAATTAAACAAAATAGCTAGGCAGAAAATAAAGAAAGCCAGGCAAATACCCAGCTCTCTTCTACTACACCTTCCCAGTATGTCAGGCTCGAGGAACGAAGCCGACTACATCATATACGCTGGTCAGGGTTTTTTCAGCTCTTTCGCGCGCCTTTTGTGCTCCTTCTGCCAGAATCGCGATCAGATGGGCCTCATCCTGACGCAACTCGTGGAAACGGGCCTGGATCGGTTCCAGCAGCGCCACCACGGCTTCGGCGGTTTCGGTCTTGAGGTGACCGTACATCTTGCCTTCGAAGTGCTGCTCCAGCTCGGGGATGGAGCGACCGGTCACACCGGACATCAGGGTCAGCAGGTTGGAGACACCCGGTTTGTTTTCCGGGTCGAAACGCACCACAGCCGGCTCGTCGGAATCGGTCACCGCACGCTTGATCTTCTTGACGATCTGCTTGGGATCTTCCAGCAGGCCAATGAAGTTGGCCTCGTTGTCATCCGACTTGGACATCTTCTTGGTCGGATCCTGCAGGCTCATCACCCGCGCCCCTTCGGTCGGAATGAAGGGTTCCGGCATGGTGAACACGTCACCATAGAGGTTGTTGAAACGGGTGCAGATGTCACGGGTCAGCTCCAGATGCTGCTTCTGGTCGTTGCCGACCGGCACCTGATTGGCCTGATAGAGCAGAATATCAGCGGCCATCAACACCGGATAACCGAACAGGCCGACGTTGACGTTGTTCTCGAAACGGGCGGACTTGTCCTTGAACTGGGTCATGCGCGACAGCTCACCCATCTGGGTATAGCAATTGAGGATCCAGCCCAGCTCGGCGTGCTGCGGCACGTGAGACTGGATGAAGACGGTGCTCTTCTTGGGATCGATACCGACCGCCAGATAGAGGGCGGCCGCGTCCAGACAAGCCTTGCGCAGGGCAGCCGGGTCCTGGCGAGTGGTGATGGCATGCAGGTCGACGATACAGTAGAGGCAGTCGAACTCATCCTGCATGTTGACCCACTGACGCAGGGCCCCCATGTAGTTGCCGATGGTCAGTTGACCGGAGGGTTGCGCTCCGCTCAATACGATTGGTTTAGTCATGAGAGTGTTAATCCTTGTTATTCAGCCAGCCCAGCTGCGCTATTAGACCAAAAGTGCATCGAGCTGGGCAAACTGCTCGAATACCCAGTCTGGATGGGAGTCGGCGATGGGACGGCCATAGTTGTAGCCGTAGGTAAGACCCACCACCTTCATGCCAGCCGCCTTGGCCGCCAGCACATCATTTTCGGAGTCGCCCACCATTAGAGTGCGAGCCGGGCTCACCCCCAACTCCTGGCAGGCGTGCAGCAAGGGCTCCGGGCTCGGCTTCTTGACCGGCACGCAGTTGCCGCCAAGCCAGAGTTCGAAGCAATCGCTGATGCCAAGGGCATCAAGAATAGGCGCGACAAAATCGCTCGGCTTGTTGGTGACGATCGCCTGCTTGTAGCCCAGGCTTTGCAAGCGGCGCAGACTCTGGGCCACCCCGTCATACAT
>NZ_JBFODN010000216.1:0-1520 GCF_040908345.1 Aeromonas sp. R3-1 | reverse complement strand
ATGCTGGAGCGTTACGGAAAAGGCGTAAATATCAAAGCATGTTTGCATGAGGCGCTGGGGCGCCCTATGCAACACGTAATTGGGACATAGCCTTCTTTTTGGCTGTGTTACGATTAGGACTGGTAAGTATCAGGCCGGAGACCTCTCCTGCGCAGAGGGCGCAAAGGGTCGCAGCCGCAGGAAGAACACCGGCAATACCACCAGCACCATCAGGAAGAAGATGCCGCCGCCGAGAGGCTCGAACAGCACGCCGCAGAGTGCCATCAGCGCCGCCACCGTCATGCCGAGGCCAAGGGCCGCATAGAGCGCCTGAGTCGGGATCAACTGCTCGGCGGGCAGCTGGCGAGTAATAAAACGCACCGCCCCGAGATGACTCATGCCGAACGTCACCGAGTGGAGCAATTGCCCCAGCACCAGCACCCACAACTCGGTCGAGGCACCCAGCAATACCCAGCGCACCACACAACCGACTGCACCGGCGATAAAAAGGCTCTGGGCGCCAAAGCGCTGCCAGAAACGCTTGTCGGCGGCAAACATACAGATCTCCGCCACCACCCCGAGCGCCCAGAGATAGCCGATGATGGTGCCGCTATACCCTTGCGCCTTCCAGTAGATGGCGCTGAAACCGTAATAAGCGGCGTGGCTCCCCTGCAGCAAAGCGGTCAGCAGCAGGAAACGGCGCACCGGTGCGCTGCGCAGGGTTGCCAGCAAGGACGCCTTGGCGCGCTCGCCCTGACTATCCTGTGGCGCCGGATAGAGCGGCAGCCAGCTGAGCAGCAGCATCAGCACCAGCCCCGCCACCATGGTGTGCAAAATCCAGTCGCTACCAAAATTTTCCACCAACGCCCCCACCAGGGTCGAGGTGACGATAAAGGCAAAGGAGCCGCACAGCCGCACCTTGCCGTAATCGAGGTGCGCCTGCACCACCATGCGGGTCGCCAGCGCCTCACCCACCGGCATCAGGGTCGGATAGATAAAATTCGCCAGCAGGGTCAAGCCCACCAGCCACCAGAGGTTATGACTGAGATAGAAGCCAAGAAACGCCAGCAGACTGAGCAGGGAGAGCAAGCGGGTCACCGGCAACAGATGGCCCGCCCCCTTGATCTGCCCCATCACCATCAGGTTGCCGGCAAAGCGGATCGCCATCCCCGCCCCCAGCAGCAGACCAATCATCTCGGCGCTAACGCCCACCCCCTCCAGCCAGAGCGACCAGAACGGCAAGTAAGCACCGTAGACAAAATAGAAGGCGCCGAAAAAGAGCGCTAACCAGGAAAACGCGGGCATAGATCCTCTGCAACCGGATGACGGGAGCAGAATGATAACCCATCCCCCCCACAGATCCCGATGGAAACCCCGCGAAGAAAACGAAAAAACTTCAATAAAATTGAACTATTACCGAAGATGCGGGGTCTACTTGGTAACACCGGCGTTGTTTCCCAAATCAGCCAGCAAGTCATGACGTTCCCAGCCCCGGGTGAGCGCTACACTCGGGGCTTTCTGACAGGTAGGCCAAGGGCATT
>NZ_JBFODN010000215.1:0-30174 GCF_040908345.1 Aeromonas sp. R3-1 | reverse complement strand
ACACCCAGCGGCCACATCAAGGCAGGATGATGGAGGGGCAGACCCCTTACAGCATGTTCAAAAAGGGTCTGAAATTGATACCGAAGGAAGTGCGCTCTAAAGTAGCGTAAACAAGACACCGGTTTGAGGCCGGTGTCAGGTGATAACTAGATCTGTACACTCAGTTAGTTCCATTCAAGCTGTATCGATTTGGGAAACAACGCCGGTAACACCTCCTCCTGGTTAGTGTTGCAATCCTTCCACCCGCCCATGGCGGGTTTCTTTTTTAGGCAAACATCTGCTCTGCTCCATCGTCACAACATGGCGGCGACAAAAAAGGGGCCGAAGCCCCTTTGATCATCTGCGTCTGTTGTTTGCTCTTTAGAATACGTATTTGACCCGTGCACTCAGGTTGCGGCCCGGTTCAGTAAAGGTACTAATATCAGTTCCGACATCTTTCCCTGCGAGACGATTATATGTGGAGTATTCCCGATCAAACAGATTGAAGACCCCAACGTTGAGTTGCAGCTCAGGCAAAGGATTAAACTGGGCATACATATCCACCGCCACCCAACCAGCTGACTTCATAAACTCCTTACCGTTTTCATCCTTACCGACCTTATCCATATCATCAGCAAAGCGAAGCGCGGTATTGAAATTCCAGAGCGCTTGTTCAAAACGCACACCGATATTTCCACTCAAAGGGTTCAGAGAGTTAATGTAGTTTCCATTTTGATCTTTTCCGTTGATGTATGACAGAGCACCCCAAGTATATATATTATCATCGAACCAGTAACCAAGTTTCAACTCGGCTCCATTGGTATTGACTTTATCCTTGTTGACATACTTAGTCACCATTGTCATACCTGTACGACCAAAGGATGATGTATTTTCTGTATCAATAAAATCTTTATATTTTGCCCTGAACACAGAAATATCATAGTCAATTGTATCTGACTGGCCGCGAGCCCCGAGATCAATACCATCACTACTTTCTGGACGTAAGTCAGAGTTAGGGATAAAGACATGAGTAAAACCTGGCACACTATAGCTATCAGATGCTAAAGACTCGCTATATGTAGGAGCCCTGAAACCATGGCTATATTGCGCATATATATTTGCCAGCTCATGGGCCTTATATACAAGGCCAAGCTTTGGAGATAGTTCACCTTCCTTGATCTCGCCAAATGATGATTTACCGTTACTGGAAGTAGCTTGCAATTCATAATGATCATACCGCATGCCCGGAGTTAGCTGCCATTTATCATTAATCGCGATATTATCAAAGAACCACACTGCAGCACGCCGCGTATCGCTATCCGGGAATGGGCTTCGGTTCGCTATTGCGCCACTCGGGTAACTGGTTTTCGTCTTCTCACGTTCTGTAGTTGATTTCTCATACTCAAGACCCCAAACAATGCTGTTTGCCCCCAAACGCTTGTCAAACTGTAGCTGTGCACCCAAGGCGTCTTGTAAAAACGTATTATGCTCTGAACTTCCTTTTATTGTATTACCAGTGTTTTTATTATTGCTCTGGTCAAATTTACTGATGTAAACCTTCGAAGAAACTCGATCTGTGAGCAGTGAGCTTACTTTAAGCTGGTGATCCAGCATGATGCGATAGTTTTCACTTTTCTCATCTTTCAGTCTCAAATCTTTAGCGTTATCAAACGGATCGGATTCTTTATCTTGATCGTAATAATCAAATGTCAGCTGCGCCTGCTGTACTGCTGATATATGCCATTTGCTTTTGAGCAGAACGGAACGGTCAACAATATCAAAGTCATACAAACTTGATTTATAGTTCTGTTTGACGCCGCCATTACGCTCTGTATAGCGTAATAGATGCTCAAAATCACCGGTACGCAATGCGGTTGTAAAACCGCCCATCCATTGACCATTTTCGGATGCATAACCACTGGTCACATCAACATAGCTGTTTTTATTACGCAAAAAATCCGATGCGTCTTTGGTCGTAATTGCAATAACCCCACCAATAGCATCCGAGCCATACGCAGTTGAAGCAGGTCCTTTAACAATTTCAACCTGTTTGATCATGTCAGTATCGAAGTAGTTCTGTCCTACACCACCTTCGCTATAAGCATCGTTTTGACGAACACCATCGCTCACCACTTTGACGCGATTTCCACCCATACCACGCAATGAGAAGGTTTGACCATCAGTAGCATTATGGCTACCGCCATTCACGGTCACACCGGGTTCGTAGCGGAACAGGTCGGCGACGTTGGTGACGACCTGCTCTTCAATCTGCTTGGCGGTGATCACCGAGATGGGGCCGGAGACATCTTCCAGTTTTTGCTCCATCCGTGAGCCGCTGACGACAACGACTTCATCCGCCTTCTGGGTGGCAGCAAAGACCTGGGAGGAGAGACCGGCCGCCACGGCGAGGGCAACCAGAGAGAGTGCGTTATGATGGGTCACAGCGAATCCTTATTGAGAACTGTTATCAAACAGGCCGCATATTACCCGGCTCCTGACAAAGATCAACAAGAAACGAAATCATTCTCATTTGTTTTGAGCCAAATTGGTTTTACACTGTCGCCCTGTGTTGCCCTTATTCTCTATTAGCCCCCGAGATGCACCGGCATCCGGGCATATCAGCCGTGAGATCCCATGATTAGACGACTTCCCCTGCTCGCCCTGCCGCTGCTGCTGGCAGCCTGTGCCACCCCCACCCAACCGACCCAGTCATCACAGTTGCAGACGCTCTATGACTACCGGCTAAGCAGCGAGGGAGACGCAGACCTGACGCAGGAGCAGGCAATCGCGCGCATTGCCGACGCCGACATCATTCTGGTGGGTGAGCTACACAGCCATCCCGCCGTGCATCTGTTGCAATCGCGCCTGCTGAGCAGGCTCTACACCGCAGGTCAGCAGCACGGTCGGCCATTGGCCCTCTCCATGGAGCAGTTCAGCCGCGCCGACCAGAAGACGCTGGATGCCTATCTGGCGAACCAGATTGGTGAAGCGGCCTTGATCCGCGAAGGCAACGCCTGGCCCAACTATCCGAGCGACTACCGCCCGCTGGTAGAGTTTGCCAAGGCTCACCAGATGCCGGTGATCGCCGCCAACGCCCCCAAACCGCTGGTGAGCTGTGTCGGTCAGGAGGGGGCTGAGTGGCTCGACAAACTGCCCGCGTCGCGCCGCAGCCAGCTGGCCCGCCAACTGACGCTAGGGGATGATCCCTATAAACAGAAATTTATGGCCTCCATGCACCACGGCGACGCCGACAGCAACGCCCGCCGCTTCGCCGCCCAGACCAGTTGGGATGACACCATGGCCGAGAGCATGGTGGATTATCTCGCCAAGCACCCGGGCCAGCAGATCATGCATATCGCCGGCAATTTCCACGTCGAGGGGGGGCTTGGACTCGCCAGTCGCATCGCCAGCCGCAATCCTGCCCTCAAGGTGGCGCTGGTCGTGCCCCGCACAGATGAGACCTCTGTTGCAGATCGCGCAGCCGATGTGCAGGTAACCATCATGCCGCTGCCTAAGCGCTGGCAAAACAGTGACGAGATGAAGCAAGATATGGGCGCGCTGCATCAATCCCGCAGTCGTGACTGCAGCCAGTGGCTGCAACCCTAATCTTCCAGGAAACGGCGGGTAAAATATGGATGTGTTACTGATCATCGATGTGCAGCAAGGCTTGTTCAACGAGCCCCGTTACCGCCAGGAGCAGGTGCTGGCCAATATCAATCGGGCTGCAGCCCATGTCAGGCAGCAACAGGGACGGGTCATCTATATCCAACATGACTCGCCCCCCGGTACCGAACTGGAACCGGGCACCCCGGGTTGGCAGTTGCACAGTGCGCTGCAACCGGCCAAGGGGGAGAGCCGGGTACGCAAGACAGCCTGTGACAGCTTTCTCGATACCGAGCTTGCTTTCCTGCTGGCCGAGCAGCCGGTCGAGCGACTCATTCTCTGTGGCTGCGCCACCGATTTTTGCGTCGATACCACGGTGCGCAGTGCCGCCTCCCATGGGTACGAGGTGCTGGTGTTGAGCGATGGTCACACCACCGCCGATCGCCCCCACCTGAGTGCGGCCCAGATCACCGAGCACCATCACTGGATGTGGCGCCACCTCAGCCTACCGGAGGGGCGCAGTGTGACCCTGCTCACCACCGACGAGCTGATGGCAGTAACACCCGCCCTGCAGCCGTGCTAATCTGCGAGCCTCGCCTCGTTTCTCACTGGAGTCTGTCGTGCGCCTGTTGTCTGCCACCCTGTTGTTGATTGTTCCCCTGCTGTCGGCCTGCTCCAGCTTGCCCGGCCAGAAGTATGACGGGCCGGATCCCCTGTTTCTGACCCACATCAACGAGGAGGGGAGCAAGCGGTTCACCTTTGAAGCCGCGCCTAACGACACCTTGCCACGCGGCCTCTCGGCGGCCCAGAGCCAGCGGCTGCTGGAGCAGCGGGAGGCGTTGCAGGAGAACCTGCTGACCGAGACCCTGGCGACCAAGCAGTATTGCCGCCAGGGCTACATCGTACTGAGCCAGACCTCCTGGAAGGTGCGGGGAGAGTGCAACGAAACGGCCACCGATGCCGATCGTCGCGCTTTTCCCAACAAGGCCTCCTGGCAGGATTGAACAGGCCGGATGAGATAACGCAATAAAAACGGGCAGCCCAGTGGCTGCCCGTTTTGTTATGACGGCTGTCGTGGTCGACAGGGATTATCAGACCGGCGCATCGGCCGGGCTGGTGAGCTCGGCACCGTTGTCGATGCGCTTGTGCCCTTCCACCAGATGGACGAAATCCACCAGCTCGTCACCGGAAACCGCGAACGCCTGACCGAAGCCCTTGACGAACAACCCCTGCTCCGGCTTGAGGCGGAACAGTTTGAAATCCTTGAGGTTGGAGAGACCCTTGATGATCTCGCCAAAACGACCTTCCAGTGCCGCCACCGCCTTGCTCCAGCGGGCGTCGTCACGGGACACCACTTCAGCCACCGCATCGAAGGTCAAGCGCTTGCGGGCAAACAGCTCGCGGGCACCGCTCTCATCCTCGATCAGCATCAGGGATACCCGGGGCACCTGTTGCAGGTTGCGGGCGTGGCGGGCGATCTCGGAGATCAGCACATAGTAGCCATCTTCCTGCAGCACGAACGGGGCATAGCTGGCGTTGGGATTGCCTTCGCCATCGACGGTGGCGAGCTGCAGGGTGCGGCAGCTGTCGCGAAACTCGCGGATCTCCGGTTGCAGGCGGTTCTGCAGACGCTCCTGACGTTCACTCATGCTTTGACTTCCTCTTGAGAGTTGTGGCGCAGCGCCATAAAACGGGTGACCTGATCGTCCAGCAACTGGCGTTTCTCGTCGCGACCCAGATAGACCTTGAAAATGCAGCGGCCGGAGTGACCGAAGAACTGGAAGGAGTGCCCCTCCTTGCCCATGAACAGCTTGCTGACCAGCGCAATCCCCGCCACGTTGTCGAGCTTGAGGTGACCATGCAGCTCACCGTCGCGGCCCATCAGGTTGTAGTAACCGCGTGCGTCCTTGCCTTTCGGGAAGGGGGCTTTGACCTCGAAGATGGAGCCTTCAGATTCGACGATGGTGGTCACCGGGCCCCAGTCGGCCAGATCTTCCAGCAGACCTTGTGCGCGATCGGCGGGTAGCAGGGTCACCAGCTCGGCGGGCAGATGGCGAACCACCTCCCATTCGCTGATGGCAAGCTGGGCCGCCAGGGTGGACGGATGAGCGCCGGGATCCTGCTCCAGCAGCGCGTGAATGCGTTGTGCAATGCTCATGTTTTCTCCCTCTGCGGGACCAGGTCGTCCCGCTGTTTATCATGGCGGCTACTCTAATAAAGCACCGAAACCAATGCAATTGATAATTGCTATCATTATCAGTGCATTTTTTCCAAAGCCTTGATATTCTCGGCGGCACACCCGTTTCATTCACCCCTTCGGAGGTTAGCATGGGCCGTCGTCTTGCCCTCGCCATCACCCTGCTCTGCAGTTCACTCTCTCCCTTCTCTGCCGTTGCCGCCGACGGACAGAAAGAGCGTATCGTCAGTATCGGCCCGGCCACCACAGAACTCATTCTGGCCCTTGGCGGTGAATCGAGCCTGATCGCCACCGATGTCAGCAGCCCCTTGCCAAAAGGGTTGCCCAAGGTGGGTTATCACCGGGCACTGGCCGCCGAAGGGATCCTGAGCCTCTCCCCCAGCCGACTGGTGGGCAGCGACGAGATGGGCCCGGCCCCGACCCTGGATCAGCTGCGTCGTGCCGGGGTCAAGGTGGAGGTGCTGGATACCGCACCGACTCTCGCCAACCTCAACCAGCGTATCGACACCCTCGCCAGCCTGCTGGGCGATAAAGCCGCTGGCGATCGCCTGAAGGCAGAGATCCAGGCCCAGACCGATCAGCTGGCGGCGCAAGCCAAACAGAACAAACCGCTCAAGGTCGCCTTCCTGCTGCTGCACAAGGGGCAACCCACCAGCATCGCCGGGGGGGACACCACCGCCAGCGCGCTGATCTCGCTGGCAGGCGGCATCAATCCGGTCGCCGAGTTGCGCAACTACAAGCCGGTATCCGCCGAATCCCTCATCGAGATGCAGCCCGACCTGGTACTGGTCAGCGGTCGTGACTGGCAGCAATATGCCGATCCGGCCAAGGTGCTGGCCGAAGTGCCCGCCCTGGCGGCTACCCCGGCAGGCAAGCGCAACGCCATTCACGCCATCGACGGTCAAGCCCTGCAAGGGGGCCTGAGCCTCAACTCCCTGCAACAGGCGAACCAGATCGCCCAGTGGATCAAGCAGGGGTCATGATGCGGTTACCCCTCTCCTGGCTGCTGGCCTTTACCACGGCCGCACTGGCGCTGTTGCTGCTCGGTTCGCTGGCAACCGGCCCCATGACCCTCACCCTGGGCGAGAGTCTGCGGGCGCTGTTTGCCGGGCAGGAGAGCGGGATAGAGTCACACAAGCTGCTGATCGTGCAGGAAATTCGCCTGCCGAGAACCCTGCTCTGCATCGCAGTGGGGGGGATCCTCGGGCTCTGTGGCGCCGTGATGCAGGGGCTGTTTCGCAACCCCCTGGCTGACCCCGGCATCATAGGTGTCTCCGGCGGTGCGGCGCTCGGCGCGGCGCTCGCCATCGTGCTGCTGGCCCCCCTCGGTCAGCAGCTGCAAGCCACCATAGGGGTTGGTCTGCTGCCGCTGCTCGCCTTTCTCGGCGGCGCGCTCACCACCACCCTGGTCTATCTGCTCGGCACCCGTGAGGGCGGCACCTCGGTCACCGTCATGCTACTGGCTGGGGTCGCCATCACTGCGCTCTCCGGTGCAGTGATCGGCCTGCTCACCTATCTGGCGGACGATCAGATGCTGCGCAACCTGAGCCTGTGGCAGATGGGAACGCTGGCGGCAGGCAAACCGGCCGATGTGGCGCTGGCCCTGCTCACCCTGGCGGCCCTGCTGTGGCTCTTTATGCGCGATGCCAATCCCCTCAATGCCCTGCTGCTGGGTGAAGGAGAGGCTCGTCATCTGGGAGTCAATGTGCAATCCCTCAAGCGCCGCCTGATTCTGCTCACCGCCGCGGGCGTCGGCGTGGCGGTGGCGGTATCGGGGATGATCGGCTTCGTCGGGCTGGTGGTGCCCCATCTGGTGCGCCTGCTGGCAGGCCCCAACCACGTCAGGTTGCTGCCACTCTCAGCCCTGCTCGGCGCCGCCCTGCTGCTGGCAGCCGATATGCTGGCACGCACCCTGCTGGCCCCTGCCGAGCTGCCGGTGGGCATCATCACCGCCCTGCTCGGCGCCCCCTTCTTCATCTGGCTGCTGGTAAAAGGCCGCCGCGCCCTGTGATACGGACTGTTATGCAACCACTCTCATCCTCACTCTCCTCCCCCATGTTGAGCTGCACCCGACTCAGCCTGCGCCGTGGCCAGCGCCAGATCCTGGATGGGCTCAATCTCGACCTCGAGAGCGGCACCCTCACCGCCCTGCTCGGCCCCAACGGGGCGGGCAAGAGCTCTCTGCTCAAATGCCTGACCGGCGAGCTGGAATATGAGGGTTCCATCACCCTGTTTGGTGCAGATCGCCAGCAGTGGGACAGCAGCCAGCTGGCCCACCGACTCGGGGTATTGCCGCAAAGCTCCTCCCTCAACTTCCCCTTTCTCTGCGAGGAAGTGGTTGCAATGGGGCGCTTGCCCCACAGTGAACCGGCGGCGCGGCGTGACGAAATTGTGGCAGCGGCCATGACCCATGCCGGGGTCGAGCATCTGGCCAAACGGCTCTATCCCGGGCTCTCCGGCGGCGAGCGGCAGCGGGTGCAGTTTGCCCGGGTGCTGGCGCAGATCTGGCAAGCTCCCTCCCCGACCGGGCAAGCCGAGCAACCCCGCCTGCTGCTGCTCGACGAACCCACCTCGGCGCTGGACCTGAAATACCAGCATCAGCTGCTCACCATGGCGCGCGCCCTCGCCAGCCGCAATACAGCTGTGCTGGTGGTGCTGCACGACCTCAATCTGGCGGCGCGCTATGCCGATCGGCTGGTGATGCTGGAACGGGGTAAGCTGATGGCCGATGGCACGCCTGCCGAGGTGCTCACCCCTGAGCTGATCGCCCGTCTCTATGACTATCCGGCACAGGTGATCCACCACCCCGAAAGCGGCCTGCCGATGGTGGTGTGACAAACTCAGAGTGCGGTAACGGCAGGAGGCGCGCTATTCATCCCGAAAACTGCAGCGTATAAACCGGTTTTTCACACCCCATATCGCCCTGCTAACATTCATCATCGCCAGATATGTGGTGTGAATATCCTCACACTTTGCTCAGGCAAAATCCCCGCAGCATCGCCGTCTACTTATAATGGCGCCGCCTCACAGAAGGCATAACTCATTGATGCTACGGAATAATTACAATGAAAAATATCAACAAGACCCTACTGGCTGCCGCTATTTCCCTCGGGATGCTGGCTGGCTGCAACAGCGACAACGACTCAAAGGCAGCTGATCCCATGGTTCGTTTTGCCACCTTCAACCTCTCTTTTGACCGCACGGCCGCCGGTATGCTGACCGGTGAGCTGGCGCTGACCCGCACCGAGCAGGATGCCCTGCTGGCCCGCCTCGCCGAAGGGAGCCTGAGCGGCGCCACTGAAACCAAAGCCAAGAACGTGCAGCAGATCCGCAACGTGGCGGAGATCATCCAGCGCACCCGCCCGGATGTGTTCCTGCTCAACGAGTTCGACAACGACGGCAAAGGCGAGAGCACCGCAGATCTGAAAGCCTTCAACGACAACTATCTGGCTCACGCCCAACACGCCGAAGTGACCGCCATCAGCTATCCGGTGATGCAGAACTTCGCCACCAACACCGGCCTGATGAGCGGTTATGACCTCAATCTGGATGGCAAGGTCAACAGCGGCCCCGACGATGCCTGGGGCTTTGGCAACTACCACGGCCAGTACGCCTTTGCGGTGATGTCCAAATATCCCATTGACACCAAGCAGATCCGTACCTTCCAGAACTTCAAGTGGAAGGATATGCCGGGCGAGCAGAATCCCGTCATCGATGACTGCAACAATCCCAAGGTCAAGATCCCGGCCAGCCGCCAGTGTGGCGATGCCTGGTATGAAGACGCGGCCTGGCAGCAGTACCCGCTCTCCTCCAAGAACCACGCCGATGTGCCGGTACGCATCAAGACCGAGAAGGGTGAAGAGGTGATCCACTTCCTGATCTCCCACCCGACCCCGCCAATCTTTGCCAACGCGGCGCGTCACACCGTCAAGCACAACCGCGCCGAGATCGCTTTCTGGAATGACTACGTCAAGGGTCTCAACTACATGACCGATGACAAGGGCACAAAGGGTGGACTGGCCAAAAATGCCAAGTTTGTTATCGCGGGTGATCTCAACGCCGATCCGCTCACCGGTGACGGTGACCTGACCGCCATTCAGGATCTGCTAAACAACCCGCTGATGAATCAGGCCATCACCAATGGCACCCTGATCCCGGTCAGCGAAGGGGGCCCGGAGTGTGTCAGCAAGGGGACCGACTGCAAACGCAACCTCAATCGCCCCAACCCGGAACGCATCACCAACTCCAGCGTGCTGCAGCTGGATCACGTCATCCCCTCCGCCAACCTCAACGCGGTCAAAAGCGGCGTCTTCTGGCCTGCCAGCTTCGAGGCCGGTTATCACCTGGTCTATGATGCGAAACTCGGCATCGCCAAGGGAGTCAGTTCGGATCACCGCATGGTGTGGGTCGATCTCAAACTCGACTAACTCTGCCATGACCCCGCTGCGGCGGGGTCTTTTATGGGCGAGGGGTGGCGCGTTGACCACGGCTCATTAATCCACCGCTTGGCATGGCATCCACCATCCATAACAGTTGAATGGGCCTCGCGATCACAGAACCACCTCGCCAATGGTGGTAGCATGCCCGCTCTTGCCATCCGGCCGCACGGCGGATCCGGTGTCCCTCCCTCCTCCGCTTTCACTTTTTGAGGAACGATTTGATGGAACTGCTTCTGCTAAGCAATGGTAAAGCCAACGAATGTCCGGGTCTGCTCGGCTGGGCCCGCGATCGGGTTCAAAGCCTGCTCGCGCGCAAACAGGTCAAGCGCATCCTGCTCATCCCCTACGCGGTGATCCGCAGCGACTGGGATGCCCGCGCCAACGAACTTACCGAGAGCCTCGGGATCAAGACCATCAGCATTCATCACTTCGATGATCCGGTCGCGGCCGTCAATCAGGCCGACGCCATCTTTATCAGTGGCGGCAACACTTGGCGCCTCAACCAGATGCTGCATGAAAACGGCCTGATCGTGCCGATCCAGCGTGCCGTGCGCGAACGGGGCGTCCCCTATGTGGGCTGGAGCGCCGGTTGCAACGTGGCGACCCCGAGCATCCGCACCACCAACGACATGCCGGTCTGCAACGCCGCCGTGCTGCCCGCGCTGGGCCTGTTCCCGCTGCAGATCAACCCGCACTATCTGGATGCCAGCATCAGCGGCCACATGGGCGAGACCCGCGATGAGCGTCTGGCAGAGTTCTGCGCCATCAACCCGAGTGAATATGTGGTGGCTCTGCGCGAAGCGAGCCTGCTGCAGATCAGCGGCGATACCGTTGAGTACTGGAGCACCCGCGAGCAGGACTTCAAGATCTTCAAACAAGGTCAGGAGCCGCAAGCCTTTATGGACGCCGCCCCGCTGGCCGAGTTGACCCCCTTCAAGGTCGGCTGAGTCACGCAGAGCGCTTCACTACTGGCAAACAAAAGAGGGATGGCTCGGCGCCATCCCTCTTTTTTATCTTCATCTTTCAGCTAGTTGTAGTCTGATTACTCACCCTGCAGGGTCACCAGCACCTTGCGGGCGCCACCATCGACGCGATGTTCGCCAAGCCAGATCCCCTGCCAGGTGCCAAGTGCCAGCTGACCGTCACGGATCGGCAGTAGCAGGCTCACCCCGAGCAGGGAGGATTTAATGTGGGCAGGCATGTCATCTGCCCCCTCATAGGTGTGGCGATAGTAGGGGGCATCTTCCGGCGCCAGCCGGTGCAGATGGGCCTCCATATCGCTGCGCACGCTGGGGTCGCAATTCTCATTGAGAGTGAGCGAGGCGGAGGTGTGTTGCAGCAGCAGGTGGGCCATGCCGACCCGATAATCCGCCAGCATCGGCAGCTTGGCCACCAGCTCGTCCGTCACCAGATGAAAGCCCCGCGAACGGGGCTTCAACGTCAGCAGGCACTGCTGCCACATCAGACGTATTCCATAAAGACACGGGAGGTGAGCTTGGTGATGAGCTCGTAGGGGATGGTGCCAATCTCGTCGGCCACCCGCTCCACCGGCAACCCCTCACCCCACAGCACCGCCTCGTCGCCGGCCTTGTCGGTTGCGCCGGGCCCAAGATCTACCGTGCTCATATCCATGGAGACACGCCCCACCAGCGGCACGATGCGGCCGTTGATCAGCACCGAAGTGCCATTGGGCGCCATGCGCGGATAACCGTCACCGTAGCCGATGGCGATCACCCCGAGCCGGGTATCGCGCTCTGACACCCAGTTGGCGCCATAGCCCACCGGCTCGCCCGCCTTGTGATCCCGCACCGCAATCAGCTGGGTCTTCAAGGTCATCACTGGCTGCAGGCCATAATCGGCCGCTACCGTGTTGGGGAAGGGCGACACGCCATAGAGGATGACACCGGGGCGAACCCAGTCGCAGTGGGAGTCTGGCCAGGCCAGAATGCCCGCCGAGTTGGCCATGGCCCGCTCGCCCGCCAGCGGTGCGGTCAACTTGCTGAACAAGTCGATCTGCTCGCGGGTAGTAGGCCGCTCCAGCTCATCGGAACGGCTGAAGTGGGTCATGATGTTGAACGGCTGCACCACGTTCTTGCACTTGCCGAGTCGTTCGATAAAGGCGGGCATCTCGTCGGCACGCACCCCGAGGCGGTGCATGCCGGTGTCGAGCTTGAGCCAGGCCACCACGGGCGCTGGCAGCTCAACCTGCTCCAGCGCTTCGAGCTGCTCCCAGGTGTGAACCGCCGTCTGCAGATTGTTGGCCGCCAGCACCGGCAGGTCATCGGCGGAGAAGAAGCCCTCCAGCAGGACGATGGGTTTGACCACGGCGCAGGAGCGCAACATCAGCGCCTCTTCGATACGGGCCACCGCATAGGCATCAGCATCCACCAGGGTGCGGGCGACCGGCAGCAGTCCGTGGCCATAGGCGTTGGCCTTGACCACAGCGATGATCTTGCAAGCGGGAGCGTGGCGCTTGACCACGGCGAGGTTGTGGCGCAAGGCCGCAGTGTTGATTTGGGCAGTAGCCGCTTTCATGGTTTTCCCTTACGAGGGCACAAATGGTCTCCCCCTCATCGGGCAGAAGACCGCCACTCACTTATCGTCGTCGAAGGCCGGACCGGCATAATTGTCGAACCGGGAAAACAGGCCCTGAACGGCAGCCAATGACTGGCTATCGATCAGGGCAGTCGTGGTAATGGCGAAACCGCCATCACCTTGGGTTTACATCAATAGTCGTCATCAAACGCCGGACCGGCATAGTTGTCGAACCGGGAGAACTGACCCTGGAAGGTGAGGCGCACTCTTCCGATAGGGCCGTTACGCTGCTTGCCGATAATGATCTCGGCAATCCCCTTGTCCGGGCTGTCATCGTGATAAACCTCATCACGATAGATAAACATGATCAAATCCGCATCCTGCTCGATGGAGCCCGATTCACGAAGATCCGAGTTGACCGGGCGCTTGTCGGCCCGCTGTTCCAGACTTCGGTTCAGCTGGGAGAGCGCCACCACAGGGCACTGCAGCTCTTTCGCCAATGCCTTGAGGGAGCGGGAGATCTCGCCGATCTCCAGGGTACGGTTGTCAGAGAGCGCCGGGACCCGCATCAGCTGCAGGTAGTCCACCATGATCATCGAGAGGCCACCGTGCTCGCGCGCCACCCGACGGGCACGGGAGCGCACATCGGTCGGGGTGAGGCCGGAGGCGTCATCGATATACATCTTGCCCTTCTCCAGCAGCAATCCCATGGTGGAGGAGAGGCGTGCCCAATCCTCGTCGTCGAGCTGACCGGTACGCACCTTGGTCTGGTCGATACGACCGACCGAGGCGAGCATACGCATGATGATCTGCTCAGAGGGCATCTCCAGCGAGAAGATAAGCACCGGCTTGTCGGCCGTGAGGGCCGCATGCTCACAGAGGTTCATGGCAAAGGTGGTCTTGCCCATTGAGGGACGGGCCGCCACGATGATCAAGTCCGAGCGCTGCAAACCGGCGGTCATCTTGTCCAGATCGTTGTAACCGCTCGATACCCCGGTCACCCCGTTGTGGGGGGTCTTGAACAGCTCTTCAATCTTGTCGACGGTCTGCTCGAGGATGAGCTTCAGGGGCTGGGGCCCCTCGTTGGCGCTGGTGCGCTGCTCGGCAATCTTGAATACCTTGCTCTCGGCAAGATCCAGCAGATCGCCGGAGGTACGGCCCTGTGGCTCGTAACCCGCTTCGACTATCTCGTTAGCGACCGAGATCATCTCCCGTACGACCGCCCGCTCGCGCACGATTTCGGCGTAGGCGTTGATGTTGGCGGCACTCGGGGTGTTCTTGGCGATCTCCACCAGATAGGCAAAGCCGCCCGCCTCTTCCAGCTGTTCGGAGCGCTCCAGCTCCTCCTGCAGGGTGATGAGGTCGATGGGGTTGCCCACGTTGGAGAGGCGGGTCATAGCCTGGAAGATCAACCGGTGCGGACGGCTGTAGAAATCCTGATCGATCACCCGTTCGGCAACCCGATCCCAGGCATCGTTATCCAGCATCAGGCCGCCCAGTACGGACTGTTCGGCCTCAAAAGAGTGGGGAGGAACTTTCAGCTGTTGTGTCTTGGCGTCTTTTTTCGCCGTCACTTGCTCTGCCATACACATAAAAACCGCAGCGGGAAGGGGACGGGAATTTTACAAAAGAAAGCCAACTACGGCGAGCCCTATCTGGCGGCTCATACCATCATAAAGGGCCAAACCAGAGTCTGCTCTACCTTGACCATTTTTATTTTGCTTAGCATTTTGCGCTCCTTGCGACTCAATCTTCTGCTTTTCATCCGGTTTACTCCTCTTGTTTGACGCCGCATCGCGGCAACCTCGTTCATGAATAATTCATGCCAGAGGTGATATTGATGAATACAAGCTGCGACACAATTAGGGACAGGCAGCCTGCCATGCGCCTTGCTGAGCTTGCCAAAGCAGAGCATGCCCCACCCACAGACGAGAGTGAAAAGAGTCAAAATGAAAAAGATGCTGACCCTGTTTGCCGTGATCCTGGCCATTGGCCTGGGGGCACCTCACGCCGAAGCCAAGAAATTTGGCGGCGGCAAATCCTTTGGTAAAAGTTACAAAACTGCGCCGGCCCAGCCTGCGGCCAAACCGGTCGACAACAAGAATCCGACACTGAATGCCCAGACTCCGCCGAAAAAGAGCGGCATGATGGGTGGCCTGCTGGGCGGCCTGCTGGCTGGCGGCCTGTTTGCCTACCTGCTGGGCAGCGGTGCCTTTGAAGGTCTGCAAGGAATGGACTTCCTGCTGATCGCCCTGCTGGCGCTGGGGGCAGTCTTCCTGATCCGTACCCTGCGCAAGGGCAAGGTCGCGACGCCACAGCCACAACAGGCGGCCTATGCGGGCTATCAGCCACCGCAATCCGCGGCCACGCAGCAGTTTGAGCAGAGCAACAGCGCACCGCAAGCCACCGGCTTTGCCGACAGCGACGTGCCGTTCCGCCTGCCGCCAGGCTTTGACATGAACAGCTTCCTGGCCGGTGCCCGTGATCACTATCGCACCCTGCAAGAGGCATGGAACAAGAACGATCTGGAAAAGGTGCGCGAGTACGTCAGCCCCGAGCTGTTTGAGCAGCTCAAAGCCGAGCGCGCCGAACTGACTGGCGACCAGCATACGGAAGTAATGTATGTGGATACCCAGCTGGTACGCGCCGACTACGGCAGCGACTGGGCTCAGGTGAGCGTACGCTTCAGCGGCCGCTACATGGACCGTCAGGAGCAGGTCGAAGAAGACATCAAAGAGGTGTGGCACCTCGAGCGCGATCTGGCCAAGAACAATGCCCCCTGGCATATCGTCGGTATCGAGCAGCTGTAAGGTTTAGATTGTCACTACGCAAGAGGCGGCCCATGGGCCGCCTCTTTTCATTTCATCCCCTCACCTGGCCTCCTACAGGCGATGGCTATCGTCATTGATGATTGAAGAGTTGTAACCGCTACTCAAACAACGACAAAGGGCAGCCACCGGCTGCCCTTTCGGATCACATCTGGGGGCTATGCGCCCCGCTGACGAATCAGTTGCAGCCTTCGGTAGAGGCTGAGTTCAGATAGCTCACCTCATTGCCTGGCTGATAATCGGCCACGTTGATGGTCTTCTTGATCTCGATGTACTCCTTCAGCACGGCTGCATCCACCAAACCGGCGTTGATGGTATCGATCTTCGGATAGCCGTCACCACCGGAGGCGCTGAAGCTCGGGATCGCGAAGCTGTAAGTGGCTGCCGGATCAAACGCCTTGCCACCGATGCTGGTGATATTGACGCTCTTGGCCTGGCAATCCACCGCCATGTTGATACCGCCAAACTGGGCATAACCACCGGTATTGCGGGTCTTGCTTGCCACCTGGCCCAGATAGGTCGCCAGCTCGCTTCCCTTCATGACAGCCTTGTTGACCGTGTTGCCAAACGGGTGCACCAGCAGCACGCTGCGGTAGGTGATATCACCGGCCGGGATGCTGTCGCGCACACCGCCTGAGTTGACGATACCAAAGTCGACACCCAGCTTGCTGCTGGTCGCCGTGGTGATGAGGCGACCCAAGTTGGTCTGCTTGTTGCGAACCGAGTTGCGATCACCAACCAGCAAGCCATCTGCCGAGCCAATGACGACATTCAGCTCTTGCTGACCTTTCTCCTGATAACCCAGCAGGGTGTTATACAGCTCGGGATCCTTGGTGATCTCGTCCTGTACGAACTGCATCTTGGTCGGGTCCTTGGTCACGGCGCCGTTGGCATCGATCGCCTCGCCCTTGGCGTTGCGCTTGATCAGGTTGACCGGGATCAGGTCATAGCTGGTCAAGGTCAATTTGCCATTCTGGTACTCAAACTGGGCACGGCCCACATACTTGCCCCACTCGTGAGCCTGCATGATCCAGGTGCCGTTTTGCTGATCCGGCTGGCAGTTATCACCCGGTTTGAAATTGGCGTACTTGTTGGTGGTACCCAGTTCCATACAGACCGGATTCTGGGAGTGGCCACCAATGATGGCATCCAGAGTCCCTGCCGGCAGTGCACGAGCCATCTCTACATCGCCCGGCGCATTGCTGCCGTGCTGACCATTCTCGTAATGGCCCATGTGAGTGATGGCGAAGACCAGATTGGCCTCCTTGTTGCTGCGGATCTGCTGGCCCAGTTTGGCCGCCTCGCTGGTCGGATCGCGGAACTCCAGGGTCTGCACGTTGTTGGGATCCACCAGCTGGGCGGTATCCTCGGTGGTCAGGCCCAGTACGGCGACCTTGAGACCGCTCTCCAACTTGAACACCTTGTAGGGGTCAAAGTAGTGTTTGCCACTGGCCTTGTCGTAGATGTTGGCCGAGAGCATGGGGAACTGGGCCCACTTGCGCTGCTTCTCCAGCACGCTGAGGGGGTTGTCGAATTCATGGTTGCCCACTGCCATGGCATCGTAGCGAATGTTGTTCATCGCCATGAAGTCAGGCTCGGCGTCCTGCAGATCGGACTCCGGCACGCCGGTATTCACATCACCACCGGAAAGAACCAGCACGTCACTGCCAGCAGCCTTGGCATCGGCACGCAGCTGCTCGACCAGAGTCTTCTGGGCAGCCATACCGTACTCATTTTCAGCGTTGTGCCAGAAACGGCCGTGGGTATCGTTGGTGTGCAGGATGGTCAGTTTGCAGACATTTTCGGTGCAGGGTGCAACGCTGTCGTTTTTGGAGATATTGCAACCCGTCAGTGCCGCCAGCACGGCCAGGGTCACGCTGCCTTTGATAACGTTATTATTCATTTCCATATCACCTTGATTGTTTTGTTATTTAGTGACCCTATCCAGCAGGTCGGGCCCAAATATAACAAACAACGAAGAAGAAATTTTCATCAGCGACTCACAAATGTTGTTAATTGTGATCGATGGCCAAACTTACCCTTTGCTACTGATTTTTAAATGCTTTTATTGAGGTGTTTCTCATTTGTAGCCATGCCTAGCCAAGCCCCACGAAACACGGTTTTGTGGCATACTCCCTCCCCCATGCCCGAGGAGTGTGTTGATGGCCAAGTACGACAAGATTTCCCCCGAGACTCAGCAGGAGGCGATGAAAATTGCCCGTGCCAACCAGAAGCCGGGGCAGAGCAAGGAACAGACCCAGCTTATCGCGCAAGGGATCCAGAAAGGCATCGACGAGTACAAGAAGCAGATGAAGGCGCGGGCCCGTGAAGCGAGCCGCCAGAAAAAATTGCAGGCCAAAGCCAGGCAGCCACAGGGCGCGCCACAAACCGAAGAGCAAGACGATCAGCTGGAGCTGGTTGAAGTAAGCCATCAGCATCCCCTGCCCTGGATCTTGCTGGTGCTGAGCTGGCTGGGATTTGCAGCAGCCTGGTTCTGGTTGCACTAAGACGCGCTAGCAAACCTTTATCCGGGATCCTCTTCACAGCCCGGGCCCGGGCTGCTGGTGATTACCTGCGAAGAGTGATTAAATTCCGCGCCTCTTGCACCGGACAACCGGTTTTTTGACGATCAGTTTTCAGGAAAGATGTTATGAACCCCGCTCCGCTCTATCTGCTGGCCCCTTTTGTTCTGTTTCTTGTGACCATGCTGCTCTATCGCATTTCGCCGCTGCGGGCGGTCGCCGCCGGCGGGGTACGCTGGTTTATCCTCCCCGCCTTCACCCTGTTTATTTTGCTGATCATCATCAATGGAGCCGCCGATCCCACCCTGCGCGATCCGGCATTCCACTGGTTGATGCCGGGCCTTGGCTTTGCCCTGAGCCTGTTTCCGGCCCTGCCCAAGGCGCTGGTGCCAAGGCTCGCCATCAAGGAGGGGGCCTTTGCCGCCCTCGGTCTGATGCTGATGAGCCTGGCCATGGTCTACTGAGCAACTGGCCACAGCCGTTAACATGACTCAAGAGGCGCTCTGTGACGGGCGCCCCTTGTACAAACAATGGCCTGCAGGCATCTTGGTGACAGGATAACCAGCAAGGAGGCCAAATGGACAATCCGCCCGATTTCATGGCGCTGTGGGATTATCAGGATCCCGCCGCCAGCGCCCTGCGTTTTCACACCCTTCTTCCCGAAGCGCGCACCGCCGCCGACCTGCAACTCGAACTGGAGTTGCTGACCCAAATTGCCCGCACCCACTCGCTGCAGCGCCAGTTTGCCGAAGCCCATCAGCTGCTCGACGAGATAGCGCCTCGCCTCACCGACACAACCCCCAGAGCCCGGATCCGGGCTCTGCTGGAACGAGGCCGCACCTTTAACTCGGCGGGCGACAAAGCCAGCGCCAAACCGCTGTTTGAACAAGCCTGGCAGTGGGGACTCAAGGAGAAGGAGACCTATCTTGCCATCGACGCCGCTCACATGATCGCCATCGCCGCACCGCTGGAAGAGCAGAGCCGCTGGCATCAACTGGCGATGGAGCTGGCGGAACGCAGCAGTGACGAGAAGGTGCGTGGCTGGCTGGCCCCCCTTTACAACAATCAGGGCTGGACCCTGTTCGAACTGGGCCGCTTTGATGAGGCGAAAATCCAGCAGCAGAAGTGTCTGGCCTGGCATCTGCAACATAACCAGCCGGCCAAGGCGTTTATCGCTCGCTGGAGTCTGGCTCGCCTGACCCGGGCCCAGGGTCAGCACCAGCAGGCGCTGGCAGAGCTGCACCAGCTCAAGGCCGATATGGCCGAGGCTGGCGAACCTGAGGATGGTTATCTGTTCGAGGAGCTGGGGGAGAATGCCTTGGTACTCGACGATCCGCTGGCCGCGGAATACTTCTCCCGCGCCTGGTTTCTGCTGTCACAGGACCGCTGGTTCAGCGCCAACGAGGGGGAGCGACTGGCCCGCCTCAAGCGCCTCGCCAAACTCTGATCCCCCAAATAGCAAGGGCGGCACGCTAGCCGCCCTTTCTGCGGGCAAGATGGTTCAGGCCCGATTGGACTCCTCCCACCCCTGCTTTTTACGGTAAATGGTAGAGGGGCTGATCTCGAGCAGGGCCGCCGCTTTGGGAATATTGCCATCACAGCTGGCGATGGCCTGTTCGATCACCTCTTTCTCCACCAGCCAGAGCGGACGAATTGGCCCGTTGGCCACCCCGGTGGTGGCCGGAGCCGATGTCACCGCTGCCGCAATAGCCGCCGGCAGCTGGGGACGAACTCCATTGAGTGGTGGCGGCAGAATATCCGGGCTCACCAACTCCTTGTCGTTGAGTACCACGATATTGCGCACCACGTTCTGCAGCTCGCGTACGTTGCCAGGCCAAGGGTAGTCGAGCAGCACTCGCGCCGCCTCGACATCGAAATCCTTGAAGCGTTTGTTCTCCTCCTTGGCGTAGCTCTGCAACAGGGTACGCGCCAGCAGCAGGATATCCTCACCCCGCTCCCGCAGCGGCGGCAGGGTGAGGGGAATGACGTGGAGCCGATAGTAGAGATCCTCGCGAAAACGGCCCGCTTTCACCTCCACCAGCGGATCCCGGTTGGTGGCGCAGATAAAGCGCACATCCACCGTCTCGAGCTTGCCGCTGCCGACTCGCTGCACTGTGCCGGTCTGGATAAAGCGCAGCAGCTTGCTCTGCAGGTCGAGATCCATCTCGCAGATCTCGTCGAGAAACAGGGTGCCACCATCGGCCAGACTGGCCGCCCCCTTGCGATCCCCCTGCGCACCGGTAAAAGAGCCCTTCACATGACCGAAGATCTCGCTCTCCATCAAATCATGGGGGATGGCGGCGCAGTTGAGGGCAATAAAGGGCTGCTCGCTGCGGGGACTGCACTGGTGAATAGCTTCGGCACACACCTCTTTGCCGGTGCCGCTCTCGCCAGTGATAAAGACGGTCGCCTTGCTGGGCGCCGCGCTCTCGATGATGCGATAGACCGCCTGCATCGACATGGAGGCACCGATAAAACCGAAAAACGAGCTGCGTTCGAAATTCTCCCGATAGTGGGCAACCAGCGAGCTCAACTGCTGGTGTTTCAAGGCATTGCGAACGGTGGCGCAGAGCCGCTTACTGTCAAACGGCTTGGTCAGAAAATCGAAGGCACCGAGGCGCATCGCCTCCACCGCCACATCCACCGAACCGTGGGCGGTGATCACTACCACAGAGCAAGGCAACTGCTGTTCGGTGATCATCTGCAGAATATCCATACCGGACATATCCGGCAGCTCCAGATCCAGCAGCACCACGGGGGGAGGACTTGCCAGCAACTGCGCCAACGCCTGCTGACCACAGTCGGCCAGCACCACCTCATACCCCTCCTGGCGCAGGTACTGTTCATAGACCACCGCCAGACTACGGGTATCTTCCACCAGCAGGACACGCGATTTATTTTCAGCCACTGGACTCATCCTTGTATTTGATTCTGCGATCTATTTTGCCTTATTTTCGCGCGCAAACCCAACGCCAAGACAGCTCTGTTATCCCGCGATTGCAGGGAATACACAAGTAAAAACGGCTCCTTAAGGAGCCGTTTTTAACTACAAGAAGGGATTACTTCTTGGCGTCGTCAGCAGTCGGCTTCTCGATAGCCAGCAGCTCAACGTCAAACACCAGCACGGCGTTCGCCGGGATGGAGCCTGCACCGTGCTCGCCATAGGCCAGCTTGGACGGCAGGAAGAACTTGAACTTGGATCCAACCGGCATCAGCTGCACGCCTTCAGTCCAACCCGGGATAACCTGGTTGAGCGGGAAGGTAGCCGGCTCGCCGCGATCGACGGAGCTGTCGAACTTGGTGCCATCGGTCAGGGTACCGGTGTAGTGAACCTTGACGATATCGGTAGATTTCGGCTTGGCGCCAGTGCCCATCTTCTCGACCACGTACTGCAGGCCGGATTCAGTGCTCTTAACACCCTCTTTCTTGGCGTTGGCAGCCAGGAACTCCTCACCCTTCTTCAGATTCTCAACGGCGTCTTTCTCGGCCTTGGCCTTGGTCAGCTCGTTGATCTTGGCGTCGTAATCCTGCAGTACCTTCTGGATCTCTTCATCAGTCATCTTGGCTTCTTTGCCCAGACCGTCAGTCACCCCTTTCAGGATCACGGCGTTGTCCAGTTTGATGCCCAGTTCCTGCTGACGCTCCAGGGTATTGGCGATGTAACGACCCATGGAGAGGCCAATTGCGTAGCCAGATTGCTCTTCAAAGCTCTTGGCTTCGGCCTTGGTCGCCTCTGCCGGCTTGCTGGCTTCTGCCTTCACTTCGGCGGTATTGGCCGCAGCAGGCTTCTCGTCTTTTTGGCAAGCAGTCAGACCGACGGCAACGGCCGCCGCCAACAGGGACACCTTCAGAAATTTGTTCATCAGTTTCTCCAAACTCCAAATACCGCTCTCGGTTCCATCGTGAAATGAGAGGTTTATCGTGATAAGCGCCTTATACTAACGCCGTGATCGCAGGTAACAAAAGCGTGAGACCGCAAAAATGATAAAAAGTGCCATTTATCTGGTGAGCCTCTGTTTAATGCTCACCGGTTGCGAGCAAAGCTCCCAACCCAACCAGCAAATGACCCTCGCCAGCACGGGTCTGCTGACCGCAGATCTCTCCAGTGATGGCAAGCAGGCCATCGTCTCCAGCATCAGCCAGGGCATCATCGTCTGGGATCTGGAACAGAACCGTCAACGCTGGCGCTGGAAGCAATCCGACTCTGCGGAAGATCTGGTATTCATTACCCGCTTTTCCGAAGGCAACAGCCATGCCGTCACCGCCACCCCAGACACCTTTGCAACCTGGCGGCTGAGCGACGGGCAATCACAAGGCTACTACTCACTTCCTGAATCCAGGCTGAGGGACATCGCGCTCTCTGCCGACGGTCGTTATGTGCTGATCGGGCGGGAAGATGGCAAGGCCGAGTGGCTCGACACCCGAAGCGGCCGTCGCCTGCAGTTTCTGGGGCACACCGAACAGGTCAATACGGTGGATCTCTCCGCCAACGGTCGCTACGCCCTGACCGGTGGCAACGACTACAGCGCTTATCTGTGGGATACCCGTAGCGGGCAGGTGATCTGGCGCTTCAACCATGGTGGCCGGGTGATCATGGCCAGACTGGAGCCGAGCGGCCGCTACGCCTTCACCGCCGACAGCAGCCGGGCCAGCATCTGGGATCTGAAAACCGGCAAACAGGTGAGTCAGCTGCAATATGATCACCGCTTCGAGGTCTACACCAGCGCCCGCTTTGCCAACGATGGCAAGTGGCTCATCACCGGCGCCCCTTCCCGTCAGCTCTCCCTGTGGCAAGTGAGCGATGGTGCCCTGCTGCAGAGCTGGCGCGTCTCGCCGCAACCCAAGGTGAAACCGCCCAGCGCAGTGGTCTACGGCGTCGCTTTGCGCGACAATAGCCACCTTGTCAGTGCCAGCTCCAGTGGTCTGGCCGAAATCTGGACAATCAAGTAAGGACCCGAAGGCCCATGAGTCAGCAACTTAACGATCGCATCGAAACCCTGGAAACCCGTCTCGCCTATGCGGAATACACCATAGAGCAGCTCAACGACGAGGTGACCACCCAGGGCCGTGAACTCGATCGACTCAAATACCAGATCCAGCTGCTGATCGACAAACTACAAAGCGTACAGCCCAGCCAGATTGCCAGCATGGCCGAAGAGACCCCGCCGCCGCACTACTGATCCGGCGCCATCTCTGGTCAGGCGACATGGTTCGGCATCACTGTCAGCCAATAAAAAACCCGCGAGTATCGCGGGTTTTTTATCATCGGCGTGGCCGTGATCAGTGGTGATGGCCCTTGCCACCACAACCGCCGCCACCGCAGCAGCCGCCGTGACCATGGTCATCACCGTGGTCGTGGCCATGATCGTGACCGTGGCCAGCACCACCGCAGCAACCGCCCTGGCCGTGATCCTCATCGTGGTCGTGACCATGACCGCCACAGCAGCCGCCGTGATCGTGGTCATGACCGTGATCGTGACCGCAACCACCGACACCGTGAACGTGGCCGTGAGCCAGCTCTTCGGCAGTGGCAGCACGCACATCCTTGATCTCGACCTTGAAGCCCAGAGTCACGCCAGCCAGCGGATGGTTGCCATCTACCTTGACGAACTCTTCGGACACTTCAACCACGGTCACCGGACGGTGGCCATCGTCGGTTTCAGCGACAAAAGTATCCCCTTCGGAGACTTCCATGCCGTCGAACAGCTCGCCCGGTACTTCTTGTACCAGTGTCTCGTCATATTCGCCGTAGGCCTGGCTCGGTGCCAGAGTCACTTCGAAGGCTTCACCTACCGCGCGACCTTCCAGCTCGGCTTCCAGGCCTGAGACCAGGTAACGGGTGCCGTGCAGATAGACCAGCGGCTCTTTGCCGACTGTGCTGTCGATGACTTCACCGTGCTCGTCGGTGACTGTGTATTCCAGCGTAACCACGCTCAGAGGAGCTACTTTCATGTCAGGATCCTGCGGATAGAAAAAAACGGGCTCAGAATACCCTAAAAAGCGGGCCGCGCATATGCCGTGCGGCGCCACGGAGTGACGAAAAAAACGGCAACAGCGTCAGCGAGAAGACCCGCATTCCACCCGCCGTTCCCTTATCAGGGGCGAAACACCCCGATCACCTCTTCCGCCTCTCGAGTCTGCTTGTCGACCTCGGCAGGCGTTTGTACCTGGGTATCGCCACAGGCGACGCAGGTCACCTTCTCGACTCCATGCTCCAGATACAGCATCATGTTGTCCAACTTGCCGCACGCCGGGCAGACTGCACCGGCAATGAAGCGTTTTTTACGTCTGGTTTCCATATTTGTTACCTCCAGGCAGCATCATATCAGGGTTTTTACATGCATCACGCCATCGAGTATCACCATTTTTCCTGCCAGGGCCTGCACGCCGGCAACCGCAAACGAACTCCTGTCGGGCAGCTGTTGCGGATCACCCGGGGCGCCGCGCTGCTGAGACTGGGCCAACATGAGCTGTTGCTGCTGGCAGGCAGCAGCTTCTGGCTCTGCGCCGATGCCCTCGCGGCCTTCAGCCCCCTCAGCGGTTGCGAGTACGATCAGCTGAGTGTCTCTTTGCGCGTGGCTCAGCCGCAGCAGGCTGGCTGGCTGCAGACCACCGCGCTGCTCGATGCCCTGCTCGACTCGCTGGCCCGATGGCAACGTCCAAAAGAGTGGCAAGGGGCCTACGGTCAGCGACTGCAGGTGATCCTGGATGAGCTGCAACAGTGTGCCATCAACCAGCAGGGTCACGGTGAGCTGCAAGCCTGCTGGCAAGCGCTGGCCAATGGCCAACCGGAGTCTCTGCAACTGTGGGCACAACAAGCCGATGCGCCGGTGGAAGGGAGTGAATTGCAACAACAGTGGCAGCTACTGCAGGCGCTCAGATTGCTCAAGGGCGGTAGCAAGCCCGCGCAGGTGGCCAGCAAGCTGGGTTATGCCGATGAGGCCGCGTTGCAAGCGGCCTGCCAGCAATGGGGCGTTGGCGAGGATGGCGATCAATAACCGGACGCCGATGGAATACGCCAACGAAATTGGCTGAATGAGTCCAGTTTTTTGCCAGATGGTCGTTAACAAGGAAGGGCCATTCCCCCCGTAATCCTTTATGCTAGAGGCCTGAAGTGACTGCCAACGTTTCGACCAACAGGACATCTGCCATGACGAGCAAAGCCAATCAATCCCAGGGCATGTTGCTGTTTCACCTTTCAGCCAAACAATCCTTTGCCATCGGTACCCTCAAGGTGAAGGAGATAGTGCCCTACACCCAGCTGACGGCAATGCCGCACTCGCACCCGACCGTGTTGGGGGCTGCCAATATGCGCGGCTCCACCATTCCGGTAATCGACATGGCGATGGCGGTGGGCTATCGCCCCATCAGCAAGGAGGAGATGCCCCACTGCTTCATCATCATTACCGACTGCCGCCGCACTCTGGTGGGTTTTCTGGTACGCGGTATCGACAAGATCACCGAGTGCAACTGGCGCGATATTGAACCGCCCCCCGCCTCCCTCGGGCACAATGTGTTCGTAACCGGTGTGACCCGAGTCAATGACCAGCTGATCCAGCTGCTGGATGTGGAGCTGATCCTCTCCCGGGTCTATCCGGATGATCCGAGCCACCTCTATCCGGTACTGACCGATGTGCAGCGGGAACGGATCAAGCCGATGCGGATCCTGCTGGTCGATGACTCTTCGGTCGCTCGCCGTCAGCTGATGGCCGCGCTGGACTACATCAATATCCCCTATGAGGTCTGCACCAATGGCAAGGATGCACTGACCCTGATGCAGACGCGGGCGAGCCAGAAGACCCCGATCGACATTCTGGTGAGCGATATCGAGATGCCGGGGCTCGATGGCTACGAGCTGGCCTTCGAGGTGCAGAGCGATAGCAAACTGGCGGGGGCCTACATCATCCTGCACACTTCGCTCTCCAGCGAGATCAGTGTGGAGCGGGCCCATCAGGTGGGAGCCCATGAGGCGCTGACCAAGTTCGAAGCCAATGAGCTGATCCAGGCCATGCTGCGCGGCGCCGAACATCACGATCGCCTGCTGAAATAAGCCAATGACTGGCGGGAGGAACACGCCTCCCGTCCTCCTTATCTTCGACCCAGACCGACTGACCCCATGCTGACCGAGAGCCACTTCCACGCCCCCTGGTGGGCACGCAATCCTCATCTGCAGACCATATTGCCCAAATGGCTGCGCCGCACCCCTGCCCGATTTGTGGCGGAGCGGTTTGAACTGCAGGATGGGGACTTTGTCGACCTCGCCTGGAGCGGGGAAGTCAGCCTTGATGAACGGCCGCTGATAGTGGTGTTTCACGGGCTGGAGGGGAGCATTCACTCCCACTACGCCAAGGGATTGTTCGCCCACCTGCAGCAAGAGGGCAGAGAGGCCGTGCTGATGCACTTTCGCGGTTGCAGTGGCGAGCCCAATCGCCACCTGCAGGCCTATCACTCCGGCGCCATCGGTGATGCGCAGGAGCTGATTGCCGAGCTGAGCCAGCGCTTCCCGGGCAAACCGCTGATCGCCATCGGCTTTTCACTGGGTGGCAATATGCTGGTCAATCTGCTGGCGCGGGGCTGTCCTGCGGCATTGAAAGCGGCGGTGGTGGTCTCGGCCCCGCTGCAACTGGCGAGCTGCGCCGAGCGGGTCAATCAGGGCTTCTCGAAGGTCTATCAAAACTATCTGCTTCGCACCATGCGCCGCAACCTGCTCAACAAGATCAGCCAGCAGCAGAAAGCGAGTGAACGCTGGCAACCTCGACAAGTGGAGCAGATTGCCACCCTGCGCGATTTTGACGAGCTGGTTACCGCGCCGCTGCACGGCTTTCACAGTGCCAGCCACTACTACCAGAGCTGCTCGGGGCTACCGCTGCTGGCTCAAATCCCCATCCCTACCCTTATCCTGCACGCCGCCGACGATCCCTTTATGTCACGCGCGGTCATTCCCCGGCCAGAGCAACTCTCGCCCACGGTGCGCTATGAGTTGAGCCAGCGTGGCGGCCATGTCGGCTTTCTGCACGGCACGCCCTGGCGGCCACGGTTTTGGCTGGATGAACGGATCAGTCGCTGGATTGCCGAACAGAGTCACTCCGCAACACAGAACTGATTGCGTCCCGACTCCTTGGCCCGATAGAGCGCCTGATCGGCCCGCTCCAGCAACTGGCTCGCCCCTTCGCCGGAGACATTGCTGGCAATCCCCTGACTCACCGTCACCCAGGGGGCAACATCGGACGCCAGATGCTCCAGCTGCAGGCTGGCCAAGCCATCTTGCAGCCGCTGCGCCACGCTGGCCGCCGCCTGACGGTCGGTATTGGGCAGCAGCAGCACAAACTCCTCCCCGCCATAGCGGGCCACCAGATCAGATGGTGTGCGTACCGCACGGTTGAGCGCTTTTGCCACCTCCTTGAGACACATATCCCCCACCTGATGGCCATAGTGGTCGTTGAAGCGCTTGAAATAGTCCACATCGATCAGGATAAGCGATAGCGGAGCGCCGCTCTCTTGGCTATGGGCCAACGCGCGCTCCAACTTGATATTGAAATGCCGCCGGTTGGCGACACCGGTCAGAGAATCTTGCTTGGCGAGCTGATCAAGTTGGCGCAGCAGCGTCAGATTTTCATGCTCCCGCATGATCGCCAACTCAAACCAGCGGTGCAGCATGCGGCGGCCAACCTCCAGCGCAATCACGCCAAACAACACGCCAAGCAGGTAGATCTGGGGAAAATCGACGCGTAAAAAGAGCTCCAACCCTACACCCACCGTCATCGGGCCCAAGAGATAGCCATACAACACCCTGCGATCGGGATAAAACGCGATGAGCGCGGCCAGCAGGTTGAGCCGCATGATCCCGTTGGCATAGCTGACCCCTCCCCGCAGCTCCACCTGACCAATCGTGTAGATGTGCAGCGTCCAGAGTCCGCCCCATAGCACCATCACCAGCGCAGCCATCCGTAACCAGAGGCGATCCTGCATATGGTCACAAAAGAGGCTGACAACAGGTAGCAGCAATAGCACCACCATGACCAGGGCCAGCTCACTCTGAAAGCGCCAGGGCAAGCTGTCATCACTGGCTAGCCCGACCTGGCTGTAAACCTCGTAGCGTATCGAAAGAAACAACACCACCAGCCAGTTCAACAACCAGAACCACACCATGCCTCGGGCAATCGCCTCTCGACGTGCACTGTCCAGATGCTCAGTCAGGGTTAACGGCGCGCTGCGCTGCGCTTCAGACAACATCTCTCAGACTCCGGTGAAAAGGTAAAAAGTGATTGCATTCGCGGGATTCAACACAACAATAGCCTGACGATCACCTCTTTTGCTGTGAGACCTTTAAATGATCATTCCCTGGCAAGAACTGGACGGCGACACCCTGACCAACCTGATCGAACACTTTGTGTTGCAGGAGGGAACAGAATATGGAGAACAGGATGTACCGCTTGGCGTCAAAGTCGATGCAGTGAGAGAACAATTACAGCAAGGCAAAGCTGTCATCGTCTATAGCGAGCTGCACGAATCGGTGAATATCGTGATGAAAGACCGCTTCATCGAGCAGTCTTGACCCAACCGCAATCCGGACCTTATAACGGAATTCCCAAGGAAGAGAGAATCCCATGTCGGCCAAGCACCCCATTATTGCCGTTACCGGTTCGTCCGGTGCCGGCACCTCCACCTCCACCAACGCCTTTCGCTCCATGTTCCATCAACTGGGATATACCGCGGCTGTGGTGGAAGGTGACAGTTTTCACCGCTACACCCGACCGGAAATGGATGTAGCGATCCGCAAGGCGCGCGAACAGGGGCGCCATATCAGCTATTTTGGCCCTGAGGCTAATGACTTCGGGCTGCTGGAGAGCTTTTTCCAGGGCTATGGGCAGGATGGCAATGGCCAGTATCGCCGCTACCTGCACAGCTTTGACGAGGCAGTGCCCTTCAACCAGATGCCCGGCACCTTTACCCCCTGGCAGCATCTGCCCAGCAATACCGATCTGCTGTTTTATGAAGGGCTGCACGGCGGTGTGGTCACCGAGGATCACAATGTGGCGCGCCACGTGGATTTTCTGATAGGCGTGGTACCCATCGTCAACCTGGAGTGGATCCAGAAGCTGATCCGCGATACCTCGGAGCGAGGGCATTCCCGCGAGGCGGTGACCGACTCCATCGTTCGCTCCATGGATGACTACATCAACTTCATCACCCCGCAGTTCTCGCGCACCCATATCAACTTCCAGCGAGTACCGACGGTGGATACCTCCAACCCCTTCAGCGCCAAGGTGATCCCGAGTCTGGACGAGAGTATGCTGGTGATCCGGTTTCGCGGTATCAAGCAGGTGGATTTCCCCTACCTGCTGTCGATGATCGACGGCTCATTCATGTCGCGGATGAACACCATAGTGGTGCCGGGTGGCAAGATGGGCTTTGCGATGGAGCTGATCCTGCGCCCGCTCATCCAGCAATTGATCGAAACCGGCAAAATAACCTGATTCAAAGGAGTTTACGATGCGGCTTGCTTATCTCTCTCTGGCACTGCTCGCCCTGCTTGGCGGTTGCAGCAGCGGGCCGGCGGCCCCCACGCTGGAGTCCGGCACCATGCTGGTTCGCCCGATGGGCAACTGGACCTATGGTGCAACCCCGCGCTACGCCCTGGCCGAGCAGTATCAATTTGCCGGTGAGTTGGCGGAAGGGTGGCTGGAGCCGATGCAGCAGGCGGTAAGCCGGGAGCTCAATGGCAAGGGATGGCAAAGCGCACCGCTCGACGAGGCGGATCTGTGGGTCGCCATCGGCGTCGCGGGCGGCAAGGATATGAGTGACGGCGAGATTTTCGCCCGTCTTGGCATGACGCCCGGGGTATATGCCTCGGCCAACCAGCGCAAAGGGTCGCTGGCCATCGTGCTGCTCGATCGCAAAACCCAGAAAGCGGTCTGGAGTAGCATCATCCAGCTGACCAGCGACGTGAGCATTGCAGACAGCCAACGTCAGGCGCTTAGCCAACAGCTCGCGGCCGAGCTGCTCAATCGCGTCCCCACCAACTAACGCTTGTTTAGTGATAATGGATGGATAGAAAAACGGCTTGCCTC
>NZ_JBFODN010000214.1:0-19211 GCF_040908345.1 Aeromonas sp. R3-1 | reverse complement strand
GACGGTACGATCAACGAGCTGGTGATCAGCGGTAAGAAAGAGGTCTTTGACTTTAACGCGATCCCCAACACCAATTGGTATTACGGCATGATGGTGGATGACGAAACCGCTTACCAGTCGGTACGCCGCATGGTCACCTCCTCACTTATTCAGGGACTTATCACCATATTGATCGTGGCTGGCTTCTCCTATGTCGCCATCAACGGCTCGCTGGCCCCTCTGAAAACCCTGGGCGAAGCGATTGCCGATCTCTCCCGTGGCAACGGCGATCTCACTCGCCGCATCAAGATTGAACGTGAGGATGAAGTAGGCGCGGTTGCCAAACACGTCAACACCTTCATCGAGCGGATCCATGTGATGGTGCAGGATATCTCCAACTCCTCCGGCCAGCTCAACCAGCAGGCCAAGTCCTCCCACAGCATGGCGGAGAAGGCCAATCAGGGGCTGGCACGCCAGCAAAACGAGATCTCCCAGATCGCCACTGCGGTACACGAGATGTCAGCCACCGCAGTCGAGGTCGCCAGCAACGCCGAGCAGACCGCCGAAGCGGCCCGCAGCTCCTCCAGCAGTTGCGAGCATGGCAAGCAGGTGATCGCCCGCAACCAGCGCTCCATCACCGATCTGGCCACCCAGGTGGAACAGGCCTCCAACATCATTCAGGAACTGGAGAAAAACGCTCAGGAGATCAACACCATCCTCTCCACCATTCAGGGCATCGCCGAGCAGACCAACCTGCTGGCACTCAACGCCGCCATCGAAGCGGCCCGTGCCGGTGAACAGGGTCGCGGCTTTGCGGTGGTTGCCGACGAGGTGCGCGTCCTGTCACAGCGTACCCACAGCTCCACCGTCGAGATCCGCAATATGATCGAAACCCTGCAACGCAATACCCAGGGAGCGGTCAGTACCATGCACGAAGGCCAGCTGCTGGCCCAGAACAGCGTGGATGACGCCAACAACGCCACCCATGCGCTGGAACAGATCACCACCTCGATCAACCAGATCTCCGACATGGCGACCCAGATCTCCAGCGCGGCTGAAGAGCAGCGGGCCGTCACCGACGAAGTAAGTCGCAACATTCAGGCAGTGAAAGATGTCTCGGACGAACTGGCAGTGGATGCAGACAGCTCACGCCATCTCTCTGAACAACTTAAAAATATTTCGGGTGAACTGAGCAATCAGGTCGGCATGTTCCGCATTTGAGCATGAGCAAAAGGGGCCGTACAGGCCCCTTTTATTTTTCTAAATAGCGCTTAATTTTCAGTGAGTAATCTCACATTACCCGCCAAATCCCCCGCCTTGAAATCCTTGTAATTCGTCTGGAATTATCAGATCACCGCCGTGGTCACCGCAGTATTTCGGATTACCTATTTCTATCCGAATAGATAAATGCCAATAATTCTCATTAAAAAATTACAATAAAAAACTTAAAATTTTTTTCGCGAGTACCTAAAAAGAGAGGTGATTCGCATTTTATTGAAAGAAAACTACGTACAATCCAGAAGTTAAAGTGCTCGTAGCTAGGTGTTCAACTGCTCAGTAACACCAAAAAATGACGATAATAACGACATTTTCATCCAGGGATTTGGGTGTTTTATAGAAAAATAACCAATAAAAAGGGAATAAAACCTAGCAGTTTGACTTGCATCAAGCCTGAATTTTTTTCATAGAGCAAAATCGTGCCCAGCAAATCTATCCCTAAGGAGGCAGATGTGGATATTATCAAGACCGATGTGGCCATCATCGGTGCTGGCGGTACCGGCTTACGCGCCGCTATCGCTATAGCCGAATCACAGCCAGACCTGGACATCGCCCTGATTTCCAAGGTTTACCCGATGCGCAGCCACACGGTTGCTGCCGAAGGCGGCGCCGCCGGTGTCGTCCGTGATGACGACTCCCTCGAAAACCACTTCAACGACACCGTCTCCGGTGGTGACTGGCTGTGCGAGCAGGACGTAGTGGAATACTTCGTCAACAACGCAACCAAAGAGATGATCCAGCTGGAGCACTGGGGTTGCCCCTGGAGCCGCAAGCCGGATGGCAAAGCCAACGTGCGTCCGTTTGGTGGCATGAAGGTTCCGCGTACCTGGTTCGCCGCAGACAAGTCCGGTTTCCATATTCTGCACACCCTGTTCCAGACCTCCGTCAAATACCCGAGCATCAAGCGCTTCGACGAGCATTTCTGCCTTGATCTGATCGTGGACGACGGCCGTGTCCAGGGCGTACTGACCTTCGACATCCAGAACGGTATCACCCGCTTCATCCAGGCCAAATCCGTGATCGTGGCAACCGGCGGCGCTGGCCGTGTCTATCGCTACAACACCAACGGTGGCATCGTCACCGGCGACGGCATGGCACTGGCCTACCGTCACGGCGTACCGCTGCGTGATATGGAGTTCGTCCAGTATCACCCGACCGGTCTGCCGGGCACCGGCATCCTGATGACCGAAGGTTGTCGTGGTGAGGGTGGCGTCCTGCTGAACAAGGATGGCTACCGCTACCTGCAAGACTACGGCTTGGGCCCGGAAACCCCGATCGGCCAGCCGAAGAGCAAATACATGGAGCTGGGTCCGCGCGACCGTGTTTCCCAGGCATTCTGGCAAGAGCAGCAGAAAGGCCGCGTCATTCAGGGCCCGATGGGCGATGTGGTTCACCTCGACCTGCGTCACCTTGGCGAGAAGTACCTGAAAGAGCGTCTGCCGTTCATCTGCGAACTGGCCAAAGCCTACGTCAACGTGGATCCGGCCAAAGAGCCTATCCCGGTACGTCCGACTGCCCACTACACCATGGGTGGTATCGAGACTGACAACAAGTGTGCCACCCGTCTGCCCGGCCTCTACGCCGCGGGCGAATGTGCCTCCGTCGGTCTGCACGGTGCCAACCGTCTGGGTTCCAACTCCCTGTCCGAGATCGTGGTATTCGGCAAGCTGGCCGGTGAGCAGGCAGGTGAATTTGCCAAGACTCAGAAGCATGGCAACACCGAAGCGCTGGCCGCCAAGGCCGAGGCGCTCATCAAGCAACACCTCTCCCTGATGGACATAGACGGTACCGAAAACCCGGCCGATATCCGCAACGAGCTGGGCATGTCCATGGAAGCCGGTGTCGGTATCTACCGTACCGAAGAGCTGATGCAGGGCACCATCGACAAGATCAACGAGCTGAAAGCCCGTTACAAGAAGGTCAAGATCAACGACAAGTCCTCTGTCTTCAACACCGATCTGCTGTACGCCATCGAACTGGGTTACATGCTGGACGTGGCTGAAGCCATGGCGCACTCCGCCATCAATCGTAAAGAGTCCCGCGGTTCCCACCAGCGTCTGGATGGTTACGAAGAGCGCGATGACGTGAACTTCCTCAAGCACACGCTCTCGTTCTACCAAAATGGCGAAACGCCCTCCATCGATTACTCCGATGTGAAGATCACTAAGTCCCAGCCGGCAAAACGCGTGTACGGCTCCGAGGGTGAGAAACAAGACGAGGCTAAGAAGAATGGCTGAGATGATTGAAATTGAGATCCTGCGCTACCGTCCGGAACAGGATAACGAGCCCTGGATGCAAACCTTCCAGGTGCCATACCAGAGAGAGATGTCTCTGCTGGACGCCCTGCAGTACATCAAGGATCACCTGGACTCTACCCTGAGCTTCCGCTGGTCCTGCCGGATGGCGATCTGCGGCTCCTGCGGCATGATGGTCAACGGTGTGCCCAAGCTGGGTTGCAAGGCGTTCCTGCGCGACTATCTGCCGGGCAAGATGACCGTCGAGCCGCTCAACAACTTCCCGATCGAGCGCGATCTGGTGGTCGACATGTCCGACTTCATCGAGAAGCTGGAGAGCATCAAGCCATACATCATCCCGAGCGAGCCGCGCAGCCTGTGTGATGGCGAGTACATCCAGACTCCGGCCCAGATGGCGCAGTACAAGCAGTTCTCCCAGTGCATCAACTGTGGTCTCTGCTACGCAGCCTGCCCGCAGTACGGCATCAACAAGAAGTTCACCGGTCCGGCGGCACTGGCTCTGGCCTATCGCTACAACGTCGACAACCGTGATGCCGGTGCCAAAGAGCGTATGCGCATCATCAGCCAGGACGAAGGCGTCTGGGGCTGTACCTTCGTGGGCTACTGCTCCGAAGTGTGCCCGAAGGGCGTCGATCCGGCGGCGGCCATCCAGCTTGGCAAGGTCGAAAGCGCCAAGGACTACATGATCGCCATGTTCAAGCCAGATTGAGAGCAGGATTGAGACCATGAACAACACTGATAGCAAACGTAAACCTTACGTCCGCGAAATGAAGAAAGACTGGTGGCTGAAGAACGCTTTCTACACCGGTTACATGATCCGTGAAGGCACCAGTATCTTCGTCTCCATCTACGCCGTTGTGCTGATGTGGGGCCTGATGCGCCTGGTTCAGGGTCAGGAAGCGTTCAACGGCTGGCTGGAATCCCTGCAAAGCCCGATCGCCATCCTGTTCCATGTCGTCGCTCTGGCGGCGTGCCTGTTCCATGCCAAAACCTGGTTCGCCCTGGCGCCGAAAGCCATGCGTATCTTCCGTGGTGAAGACCTGGTACCGGAGAAGCCGATCGTTCTCGCCCAGTATGTGGCGCTGGCGGTGGTGTCCCTGCTTGTCCTGATCATCGTGGCCTGAGGAGAAAACAATGAGACGTTCTGACGAACCAATTTACTGGGGTCTGTTTGGTGCGGGTGGCATGGTCGTTGCCATGCTGCTGCCGGTCATTGTCCTCATCACCGGTCTGCTGGTGCCCATGGGCATCATGGACGTGGAAACCATGAGCTATGACCGCGTGCACGCGTTCGCCAGCTCCTGGTGGGGTGCCTGCATCCTGCTGGTGATCATCGCCCTGCCAGTCTGGCACGGTATGCACCGTATCTACCACGGTCTGCACGATCTGGGGATCCACACCACCAAGCTGCACCACTATGTGTTCTATGGCTTTGCCTTCCTGGTATCTGCCATTAGTGTCGGCCTGCTGATGGTACTGGTACTCCAGTAATCACATCTGACTGATTGACCAAACCGGGCCTCGTGCCCGGTTTTTTATTGCCCCGCTATCCCGCCCCTGCTTTTTATTCACTCAAACAATTCGATAAAAACCAGATTATCGTCCAATCATATGGCGATCACAGTCACATAACCCCAATACATTCGTCATTTGTAGCAAACCATTTTGACCACCATCAATTTAGTGACATCCATATCAATTATAATTATTCAGATTAAATAATTATTCATATGGAGCTAGCTAATGACAGACAAAACACGCTCGGTGAGCATAGGCAGTTACCTGGCACTGGCCTTCGCCGTGGTCTTCTTCTCCGGACTGTTGCAATCCGGCGAGTGGTACGGGGTATTCGATTTCACCACGCTGAACGGTTCGTTCGGTACCATGGTCCAGAGCGTCAGCGAGAATGGTGACGGCATCAAGACCGCCATGACCGACATGCGCGGCAAGGGGGGCAACGGGGCGCGAGATGGCTTTCTGTTCGCCCTGACCCTGATCCCCACCGTGATGTTTGCCCTCGGCATGATCAATGTGCTGGAGCACTACGGCGCGCTGGAAGCGGCCCGCAAGTTGCTGACCCCGCTGCTGCGTCCGCTGATGGGGATCCCGGGCAACACCGGCCTCGCCCTTATCGCCTCCCTGCAGAGTACCGATGCCGGTGCCGCCATGACCCGTCAGCTCAAGGATGAAGGGCTCATCACCAAGCGTGAAACCGACGTATTCACCATGTTCCAGTTCTCCGCTGGTGCCACCATCGTCAACTTCTTCTCCTCCGGCGCCGTGCTGTTCACCCTGACGCTGGCGGATGGCAGCCCGGCGGTCAGCTCCTCCATCGGTCTGGCTGTCATCGTGATGTTCGCCTTCAAATTTGTCGGGGCCAACCTGTTTCGGGTCTACCTCAATATGAGCGAAGGCAAGCAGACCGATAACAACACCCAGCAGAATCTCAACACTCAGGAGCAAGCCAAATGAGCCAGGCCAACATCAAGAAACCCATCGTCACCGATATCTTCGTCGAAGGGGCCAAGAAGGGCTGGGTCATCGCCACCACCTCCACCGTACCCAACGTACTGATGGCCTTCGTCATCATCAAAGCGCTGCAGATCACCGGCGCGCTGGATGCCATGGGCGCCATCTTCTCCCCTGTCATGGCCATCTTCGGGTTGCCCGGTGAGGCGGCAGCCGTGCTGATCGGCGCCTGGATGTCGATGGGGGGCGCAGTCGGTGTGGTCATCACCCTGTTCGATCAGGGGATCCTCAACGGCACCCACATCGCCATTCTGGCGCCAGCCATCTACCTGATGGGCTCACAGGTGCAGTACATGGGCCGCATCCTCGGCTGTATCGGCACCGAAGGGCGTTACATCCCCATCATGGTCGCCATCTCGGTACTCAACGCCTTCGGCGCCATGCTGGTGATGAACATCCTTCTCTGACCCGAACCTGATAGTGGAGCAAGCAATGACTTTTTCTCTGGATCAATACCTGACCGAACTGGCCCCGCTGATCAATCTGGATTGCGGATCCCTGCACCAGCCGGGCATTGCGGCAGTGGCCGACCTGATGGCCGCAAAATATGAGGCGATGGGCGGCTGGCAGATCAAGCGGGTCGACTGCGGCGCCGCCGGGGTCGGACTGGAGATCCGCAACCAGCCCGAAGCGGCGCAGATCGATGTGATGCTGATCGGCCATATGGATACCGTCTTCCCGGTCGGCACCGCCGCCGCCCGCCCGATGAGCGTCGATGGTGAGCGCGCTTACGGCCCCGGTGTCTCCGACATGAAATCCGGCCTACTCAACATCGTCTATGCCCTGCGTGAACTGCCCCGCGAGGTGCGTGATCGCCTGAGCATCTGCGTCTGCATGAACCCGGATGAGGAGATCGGCTCCCTGCACTCCAGCGACTGGCTGGCAACAGTGGCCAAACAGGCAAAACAGGTGCTGGTGGCCGAAGCGGCCCGCGCCGATGGCTCGCTGGTCAAGGCGCGCAAGGGGATGGCCCGTTATCGCATCGATTTCACCGGCAAGGCGGCTCACGCGGGCAACGAACCGCAGAAGGGGCGCAGCGCCATCACCGAGCTGGGCCACTGGATCCTGGCCATCAACGCCCTGACCAACTTCGAGAGCGGCACCACCCTCAACATCGGCATTGTCGAGGGGGGCAACGGCGCCAACATAGTGCCGGCCCATGCCAGCGCTGTGGTGGATGTCCGCTTCTGGGACAATCAGGAGTACCACCAGATCAACGATCATCTGCTGACCCTGGCCGAGCGGCCGCATCTGAACGGCGTCACCATCAAGCTGACCCGCGAGGCCCACAAACCGGCCATGGTGCCGTCTGAGGGCACCCAGGCACTGATGCAGCTGGTGGAGGAGTGTGGCGCCGAACTGGGGCTGCCGATCAGCTGGCAAGAGGTGGGGGGCGGCTCCGATGCCAACCTGACCGCCGCCCTCGGCATCCCCACTCTGGATGGTCTGGGCCCTATCGGTGCCGGTTTCCACAGTGACGAGGAGTATCTGGACCTGGCCAGCATTGCCCCGCGCATCGAGCTGCTGGTGAAGGTACTGACCCGTCTGGTGGCCTGACAGCCTCTCACGTAAAAAAGGGCCAGCCGGTTTGCACCGGCTGGCCCTCTGTTTATCTGCTCCCCCTGAATGACAGCAACCCTTCGCTATTACTCCATCGGCGGCAAGAAGCGGCGCATCACCTCATCCGTATGCCCCCCTTCCTGAAATGCCACCAGCGACTGATTGAGGATGTTCACCAGCTGGTGGGCGCGGGGGGAGCCCTTGCTCACCAGCAGATAGAAGCCCTTGCGGCTGGGCAGGGCGAGATTGAGCAACCCGCTCTCGCTGCGGTAGATGCCAAGGCTGATGCCTGCCACCAGAGGTTCGATTTCGCTCGGCAGAAAGTCGCAGCGATCCCGCTCCAGCATATCGAGCGCCTGCTGCAACTGCTTGACCCGGCGTGGCTCCTGCGCAAGCCCGTAGGGTGTGTAGTTGTAGCCAATCACCCCGCACACCCGGGAGCGATTGACCGTCTGCAGATCCGGCGGTTCGGGGTAGCGGCGCTTGAGATAGAAGAAACCGAGGTGGGTGTAGTAGAGGGGAACGCTGTAGAAGGCAAACTCGGCCCGCTCCGGCTTGTAGCTGGCATCCCAGGTCAGCTCGCACAGACCATTCTGGCGATAATCCGCCAGCTCCTGCTGCACCCGCGCCCAGGGCAGATAGCGGATCTGGTGCGAGAGCCCGCTCTGTTGCAGGGCATCGAGCACCAGCGTCGTCGCAGAACCTGTCAGGCGGCTGGTATCGGGCACCCCGTCCTTGCGCTCCCAATAGGTAAAGGGGGCCCACTCGTTGCCCTCCCCCAGACAGATCTTCACTGGCGGCTCTTGCCCCCATAGCGCGGGGGACAAGATAGCCATCGCCAATCCCGCCCACCATGTTCCCGCTCGTTTCATCTCCCGCTCCCGGACTGTTTATCCCTCTTGCAGCTTAGCCCAGAAGGGATTTTGCTCACTTTGCAGGGGCGCTTTCATGCCACAACGCCAGCAAATTGGCCGGAATGGCACCATAACGAAGCTGCGGGGTCTGGTGCCAGTCAGCCAGCTTTTGCAGGGCTTTCGCCAGATCCTGTGCAAGCGTGCGGGTCACTCTCACCCCGGCTTCCAGATAGAGGCTCTTGATCTCGAAGATCCCCTGCTGGCGATGGGCCTTGGCATCCATCCTGCCCACCAGCTTGCCGCGATGGAGCAAGGGCAACACGAAATAGCCGTACTGACGCTTGGGGGCCGGGGTATAACACTCGATGCGATAGTCAAAATTGAACAGTTCACTGGCCCGCTTGCGATCCCACACCAGCGGGTCGAACGGCGACAAGGCGGTGGTATGGGTTGCCTTGAGGGTGCCCGCCTGCGCCCTTGCCAGCTCATCGGCCAAAGATGCGTGCACAAAAGCGCCGTGCTGCCACCCGTCTACCCGTACCGGCAGCAGTTCCCCCTCGTCCGCCAGCTGATGGAGCAAGGCGTCATATTTGCCGCGCCGCAGCCGGTAGTAGTCCGCCACCCAACCGGTTTTGACCAGCCCCAGCGCCCGGCAGCTGGCGCGCACCATATCCCGCTGCGCCTGCTCGATGCTCGGCAGATCCCGCTCATCACACCACTCGGGGAGCACCCGCTCAGCCAGGTCATAGACCCGCTGAAAGTTGCGCCGCTCCCGCACCATCAGCTGACCGGTGGTAAACAATATCTCCAGATGGCGCTTCTCCGGTTTCCAGTCCCACCAGCCGTTCCCCTTGCCGGTTGTGCGTTCAAAGTCAGCGGCCCGCACCGGGCCGTGCTGACGAATACGCTCGATCAGCTGACCGATCTCCTGCTGATGGGTAGCGAGCCAGTTGGCCGAAAACTTCCACCCCATGGCGACGGGGTCGAGCATCCGATGGCGCAACAGCCGGTAATCCTCGCGGGGCACAAAGCAGGCCTCGTGGGCCCAATATTCGAAGATCTCGCCGTCGGCCAGCAACTGCTCCAGCCAACGCGGTTCGTACTGGCCAAGGCGGCTAAAGAGCACCAGATAGGGGCTGCGCGCCACCACCGAGATGGTATCGATCTGCAGCAGCGCCATACGGCGAATGGTGGCCAGCAGATCAGCCGGGGTCGCCTTGCTGCGACGGGGGGCAAGCAGCCCCTGCGCCGCCAGTTGCAGATGACGGGCATCTTGCAGTGACAAATGGGTAATCGACATCAACAACCGCTCCCTGGTATCTGACCATCGCGCGCCCGGCGGATAGCCAACAAAACCGGGGGAGGCACCACGCTGGCATGCCTCCCCCCTTGTGTACCTGCGCCGCTATGAGTGGGCCGGGGGCAAGACCAGCTGATTGACCACCAGCATGATCTCTTGATAAGTGGCCTCTACCGTCTCGGGGGTCGGCTCCAGAATCAGGTCATCGGCATAGCCGTTGATGAGGGAGGTGATCTGGCGCGCCAGTCGCCGGGCATCGCCCGCCACAAACTCGCCGCTGTCGATCCCCTTTTGCAGGATCAGATCCAACACCTCGCGCCACGCCAAAATGATTTTGCGGTAGCTCTCGGCAAACACAGGGTCGCGCAGTGACTCGTTCCAGGCATCAAGGTAGATGGCCCAGGAGGCATCCTGACTGGTCGGCAGGTTGTCCCGCACAAAGAGCGGCAACGCTTCGCGGGCCGGCAGCGGCAACAGCCACTCCCGCTGCTCGGCGATCTCCTGATAGGTGAAACGCTCCACGGCGCAGAGGCAAAGCTCCTTCCAATCCTTGAAGTAGTGGTAGACGTGGCTGCGCGCCAGACCGGTGCGTTCGGCAATATCACGGGTTGACGATGCCGCCATCCCCTTCTCCCGAAACAGGGCCAATACGGCCTCGATGATCATCTCTTTGCGCTGTTCTGCTGATGGGCGTGCCATCTGACCTCCTGCGATATCAATCGATCTGCTTGACTTTGAGCAGTCGCTCAAACAAACTTTGAGCACTCGCTCAAACTTAGCGTTTCCGACATCTTAGGAGATAACCCATGACAACACCAACCACTTCGGCAGCCAGTTGCGACGAGCAGGCCACGCCGTTGCCACACTCGGCCGGTCGTTCGCTGGGGGCGATTGCGCGGGCCAATCCCCTCAAGCTGGCGGGCACCTTCTCGCTGGTGGCCCTCGAAAACATCCTGCTGGTGGTCTATCCCCTGTTCGCCGGCTTTGCCATCGACGCCATCGTCAAGGGCCAGTGGTGGCAGGCCTCGAGCTACGCCCTCATCGTGCTGCTGTTCTGGCTGATCGGCGCCCTGCGCCGGGCGGTAGATACCCGCACCTTTACCCATATCTATGCGGCACTGGCGGTGCCGGTGATCCTGACACAACGCCAGCAGCAGGAGGGGCAATCCACCATAGTGGCGCGGGTCACCCTGGCGCGGGAGTTTGTCGACTTCTTCGAGAAACATATCCCGATCCTGGCCACCAGCCTGATCTCCATCGTCGGGGCGGCCGTGATGCTGATGGTGATCGAGTTCTGGGTCGGCATCGCCTGCATGGGGGTATTGCTGCTGTTCGGCCTGCTGCTGCCCGGCTTTTCGCGCAAGAACCAGCTGCTGCACGAGCGGCTCAACGATCGGCTGGAACACGAGGTCAAGCTGGTCACCCATGCCCAGTCAGCCAGCCTCGCCCGCCACTACCGCGCGTTGGCCTGGCTCCGCATCCGGATTTCGGATCGGGAAGCACTCGCCTTTCTGGCGGTCGGCATCAGCGCCTCCCTGCTGTTCCTGCTGGCCATCACCATGCTGATGGCCCAACCCCAGGTCTCGGCAGGCCATGTCTATGCTGTGATGACCTACCTCTGGAACTTTGTCACCAGCCTGGATGAGGGGCCCGGTCTTGCCGATCAGCTGGCCCGGCTGAGAGACATAGGCCGCCGGGTTAATACCGCCCAACCCGATGAAATGATTTGATATTTTGTATCTGTAACCAGAGTAGAAGATGAATCCGACCACCCTTTACCAACGAGCGTTGACCATGTGCATCAGCTGTTTTTTCCTCGCCGCCTGCGGCCCCAAGATGAGCGACTTTGAGCCCAACACCAGCTACTGGTTCAAGGAGAAACCGGCAGAGGATAGTGCCCCGCTGGCGCAAGACCTGAAGGTGGATATCGCCATCATAGGTGGCGGCTACAGCGGCCTCTCCAGCGCCTGGCATCTGGCCAAAGCCAATCCGTCGCTCAAGATCGCCATCTTCGAAGCCAAGCAGGTGGGCAGTGGTGCCTCGGGCCGCAACGGCGGCATGGTGTTGCCGGGCTCCGAGGTGATGGATCTCTATGAAGAGGGGGAAGCGAGCAAGCGCCACTACGATCTCACCGTCGCCAGCATGCGCAAGCTGCAGGCGCTGGTCGCCTCAACCGGCGTCGAAGCCGACCTCAAGCTCGATGGCTATGTGGAGGCGATCCTCGATGAGGAGGATATCCCCGAGTACCGCGACTATGTAAAAACCGCCAATCGCCTCGGCATCCTGCTCCAGTACTGGAACGCCGACACCACCGAAGAGAAACTGGGCACCGACCGCTACGCGGGGGCGGTCTACGACCCCAATGGCGGTCAGGTTCAAGCCATGAAACTGGTCAATGCCCTGCGCAAGGCGGTGGAGCAGGCGGGCGTCACCATCTATGAGCAGAGCCCGGTGCTGGGGATCAAGGAGGGCAAGCAGATCGAGCTCAATGTAGCCGACAAGTACAAGGTGACCGCCGACAGCATAGTGCTGGCGACCAACGGCTACACCTCCAAGCTTGGCTACTTCAGCGGCCGGGTCTTTCCGGTGCACGCCCAGAGCGCCGTCACCGAGCCGCTTACCAAAAAACAGCTGGCCGCCATCCAGTGGCAGAGTCGGGTGCCCTACTACGACACCCGCAACATCTTGTTCCATCTGGTATTGACCCCGGATAACCGCATCGTCATCGGTGGCGGCAATGCCGAGTACGTGTTCAACGACGGCCTCAACTACAAGGGCGATCTTAACCGGGTCAGCGAAATGATGATGACCGAGCTGGTGACCCTCTATCCGGCCCTCAAGGGGATCAAATTTGAGCAGGTGTGGGACGGGGTGCTCGGCATGACCGGCGACAGCACTGAAGCGGTGGGGGTAATGGGGGAGCACAAGAACATCTACTACGCCCTCGGCTACAACGGCCACGGCATCAACCTCTCCTTCCTGTTTGGCGACATCGTGGCCAGCCTCTATCAAGGCAAGGAGCATCCCTGGTTCAACCACGCCGAGCAGAGTCTGCCGATGTGGCTGCCGCCAGAGCCGTTCAAGTCAATCGGCGTCAAATCTGCCCTGATGTACTACCAGTGGCAGGACAAGGGCTACAAGGAGTAGCGCCGGGCGAACCCAACGAGTAACAGACGAAGGCACGCCTCAGGGCGTGCCTTTCTGCAATACCGCCACATCGGCGTGGGGGAAGCTGAGTTCGGCCTGCCAGCTGGCGGCCAGCACCTGAAACGATGCCTCGGCAAAGAAGACAATGTGGGTCGGGTCGTGGCGATAGCGCCAGTTTTTAAACCGCTCGTCACTGAGCACCCGCTGGGTCTGCAGCACCAGCAGGCCACCGGGCTTGAGGCAATCCCACAACTGCGCCAGCACCGTGCGCGGCTCGGCGATATGCTCTATCACCTCGGTACTGGTGATGAAGTCATACTGACGCGTCAGCAACTCTGGAAAATCGGCGTAGAACTTGTCATACCCCGCCATCTGGTAACCCGCCTCGCGCCCCATCGCCACCAGCGCAGGGCCGGGACCGCAGCCAAAATCGAGGCCACTTGCAGGAGTTGGCACCCGACTCAGCACCTCGCCAAAAGCCCGCATCAAAAAAGTGCGATAACGGGGATCATCCACCCGGTTGTCGTGGCCGTCGTAAACCGCCTTCTCCGCCACCTCATCCAGATGATCGCCCGCATCCAGCCAGACCAGCTCGCATTGGCGACAGCGGTGATAGCGCTTGCCCGCCACCGTCAGGGGATAGGAGTGATGGCTGGCACACAGGGGGCAGCTGACGGGGGATGACATGACGGTTCCTCTTGGGTGCTTCCTGTTGGATAACAGCGACGCAGATTGCCTGCCCGCTGCCTCGCTGACAACTTTTTTTGCTCCTTAAGGGTTTCTTAAGTTTGCCCTTTTACTCTCAAACCATCGCAAAAGAAGGAGTCCCCCATGACCATCGAGATCCAGGCCCCCTACCGATTGCTGCTAGCCAAGTCCCCGCAGCAGGTCATGGCGCTGCAAACCTATATCCAGGCAGCCTATACCCTCGAGTTCAACGCCCGCATCCCCCATTTTCTCCCCTGCCTGCTGGGGCTCTATCGGGCGGACGGGACGCTGGTCGGTGCCTGTGGTCTCAATCATGCCAGTGAGGGGCCTCTCTATCTGGAACAGTATCTGGAGCAACCCATCGAGGCCGCCATCAACACCCGCCTCGGGGTCTACCCGGCACGCAACCGCATTATCGAAGTGGGCAATCTGGCCTGCAGCGAACCGGGCAATGCCCGCCTGATGTTCGCGGCCCTCTGTCGTCTGCTGTGTGAAAACGCCCTCGACTACGTGGTCTTTACCGGCACTGCCAAGCTGCGCAACAGCTTTGCCCGGCTGCAACTCAATCCGGTGGAGCTGGCCCCCGCACAGGCCTATCAGGTGGGAGCCGACGCCGATGCCTGGGGTGAGTACTACCGTTGCCAACCCAAAGTGATGGTGGGCGACATCAATCAGGGGCGCGAGGTGCTGGCCCAGCGCAGCCTGCTGCTCAATCTGCTGGCCCCCATGCCAACCCTGTTTGACGATGCCGGCAAGAGCAGTGATAACCAGACCCATCAAAAAAGGTGCGCCCAATGAGCCTGTTCGACGCCATCGCCAAACAGGCCCACGAGGATCCGCAATCCCCAGCGCTGCTGAGCAGCCAGCAGCGTCTCGATTACCAGACCCTGTGGCAACAGATCCAGCGTCTGGCCAGCCAGTTGCAACAGCTCGACATCAGCCGTCTGGCGCTGCAACTGGACAACGGCCTGCCCTGGGCACTGCTGGATCTCGCCTGCACCCGCGCCGGTATCGTTGTCATCCCGGTGCCCCACTTCTTCAGTCAGGCCCAGCAGGCCTGGTTGCTGGAGAGCAGCGGTGCCGATGCGCTGGTGGGCCCACATCATCAGGGGTGGCATGCCGCCGAGCCGCTCTCGCTGATCACCGGCGAGCTGCCACTCTGGCGCCACATACCGGCTAATCGACCGGCGCTGCCCAAGGGTACCGCCAAGATCACCTACACCTCCGGTACCACGGGCCAGCCCAAGGGCGTCTGCCTGTCACTGACCCAGATGATGGCGGTAAGCCATGCGCTGGCCGAGCGAGTCGCGCCAGCCAAGGTAGAAAAACACCTGACCCTGCTGCCGCTGGCGACCCTGCTTGAGAACATCACCGGCCTCTATGTGCCGCTGCTGACCGGCGCCTGCAGCCGCATTCCATCCCTCGGGGAGCTCGGTTTCACCGGCTCCAGTTCGCTCAATCCAGCCATGCTGGGGGAAGCCCTGCTGCGCTGGCCGACCCACAGTCTGGTGCTGGTGCCCGAACTGCTGCGCCTGCTGCTGGCGCTCTGCACCAGCACCCCGACGCTGGCCCAGCAGCTCAAGAGCCTGCGCTTTATTGCCGTCGGTGGCGGCAAGGTGGCCCCCGACCTGATCACACATGCCCGCCAGCTCGGACTGCCGGTATACGAAGGTTATGGCCTCTCGGAGTGTGGCTCCGTGGTGGCGCTCAACAGCCCGGATGCTGACAAGCTCGGCAGCATCGGCCGCCCCCTGCTCCACTGCCAGGTCACCATCGCCAGCGACGGCGAAATTATGGTGAGCGGCAGTGCCATGCTGGGCTATCTCGGCAGCAACGAACCGACTCCCGAACAGATCGCCACCGGCGATCTGGGCCACCTCGATGAAGAAGGCTACCTCCATATCACCGGGCGCAAGAAGAATGTCCAGATCACCGCCTTTGGCCGCAACTTCTCCCCCGAGTGGGTGGAGGCCGAAGCACAGCTCTGCCCCGCCATCGCCCGCATCGTGGTGTTTGGCGATGGTCAACCCGCCAACGTGGCGCTGATCCAGCCCCTGCCGGGCAAAGAGGCGGATCTGCCACGCCAGATCGCAGGTCTGAACCAGCGGCTGCCCGATTATGCCCGGCTGCACCACTGGTTGCCGGTGGCGCTGGATCAACATCCCGGGCTGCTGACCGCCAACGGGCGCCCCCGTCGCAACGAGATTTACCAACACTTTTCCCGGCAAATCAGCCAATGCCTTACAGGAGAATCGTCATGAGCTTCTACCAGACTCTGCAACAAGCCACAGCTCAGGAGCGTGAGCATCTGTTCAACGCCCCCATTATCGAAGCCTGCCGCCGTGGCGATATCAGCCGTGACACCTATCTCGCCTTTCTGGCGCAGGCTTACTACCACGTGCGCCACACAGTTCCACTCCTGATGGCAACCGGCGGCAAGCTGGGTCAGGAGTACGAGTGGGTGCGTGGCGCCATTGCCGAGTACATCGACGAGGAGTATGGCCATCAGGAGTGGATCCTCAACGATATCCGCGCCTGTGGCGGCGATGCCGAGGCGGTGCGCCACGGCCAGCCGGGGCTGCCCATCGAGCTGATGGTCGCCTTCCTCTACGACCAGATCCAGCGCGGCAACCCCATGGGCTTCTTCGGCATGGTGCAGGTACTGGAAGGCACCAGCGTCGCCATCGCTCTCACCGTCGCCGACCAGCTGAAAAAGGGACTCGGCCTGCCACCGCAGGCGATGAGTTACCTGAGCTCCCACGGCGCCCTGGATCAGGAGCACCTCAAGTTCTTTGAATCCTTGATGGATAAGGTCGAGAGCCCGGCAGATCAGGCCGCCATCATCCACGGGGCCAAGGTGGTCTACCGCCTCTATGGCGAGATGCTCTACAACCTCACCGCCACACCGTAAGTCGGCAGCGGATCAGCAGACAGCAAAAAGGGAATCCATACCATGAACCTTGAAGGGAAACTCGTGCTGCTCACCGGCGCCAGCGGTGGCATAGGTGAAGAGCTGGCGCAGGAGCTGGCCGCCCAGGGGGCACACCTGCTACTGCACGGACGTCGCGGCCCGACGCTGGAGCGGCTGTGCAAGTCACTGCCTCATCCCGAGCGCCATCAGGTGGTGCTCGCCGACCTCGGCTCTGCGCAGGAGCGGGCAAAGCTGTTGCAACACCCAGCGCTGAAGGACGGGATCGACATCCTGATCAACAACGCTGGCTGCAACCAGTTTGCCTGGCTGGAAGATCAGAGCTTCGAGCAGGTGGAGCGCCAGCTGCTGCTCAATATCGAGGCGCCCATCCAGCTCACCCGTGCCCTGCTGCCAACCATGCGCAAGCCGGGGATCATCATGAACATGGGCTCAAGCCTGGGCAGCATCGGCTACCCCGGTTACAGCGTCTACTGCGCCAGCAAATTTGCCCTGCGCGGCTTTAGCGAAGCGCTGGGACGAGAGCTGGAGGGCAGCGGCATCAAGGTGCTGCATTTCGCCCCACGCGCCACCCGCACCAAACTCAATTCTGAGGCCGCCTACGAGATGAATGCGGCGCTCGGCACCCAGACCGACAGCCCGCAGGAGGTGGCCGAAGAGGCGGTCATCGCCCTGTGCAACGAAACCCGCCGCAGCTGGCTCGGCTGGCCGGAAAAACTGTTCGTGCGGCTCAATGCCCTGCTGCCCGGCATCGTCGACAAGGCGCTGGCCAGACAGCTGCCGATCATCAAACGTTATGCCCGTCATCTTCAGCCAGGGACGGCTGATGCCGGCGCAAACAGTGCGCCACAACCAGACTTGTCCCGCCCGATCCCGACCAAGAAGGAGCATTAATATGAACTTTTTCCGTCAATCAGTGACCTCTTGTGCCATCGCCATCCTGCTGGGGTCCACCTCGGTCATGGCCGCGGGTGATGCCCTCGTCCCCATCCAGCAACAGTGGGCCGTCTGCCAGTATCAACAGACTGGCAAGGGGAAAGAGAGCTGCCTCGAGACCCTGAGCACCCAGGCCGAAGCGGCCAGCGCCAAGGAGCCCTTTCGCGCCGATCTGCTGATCTGGTCGGCCATCGTCAAGAGCACCTGGGCGGGGGCCAAAGGGGGGCTGGGGGCACTGGGTCTGGTGAAAGAGGCCAAAGCCAAGCTGGAGCTGGCACTCAAACAGGATCCCAAGGCGCTGGACGGCTCCGCCTACACCAGTCTGGGCTCCCTCTACTATCAGGTGCCCGGGTGGCCGGTCGGCTTTGGCGATGACGAAAAGGCGGAGCAGCTGCTCAAGCAGGCGCTGTCCATCAATCCGGATGGCATCGACCCCAACTTCTTCTATGGCGACTTCCTGCTGGATCAGGGTCGCAAAGCCGAGGCCAAAACCTATCTCGACAAGGCGCTGGCCGCCCCGGCCCGCCCGGGCCGCGAAGTGGCCGACGAAGGGCGCAGAATGGAGATCCGCGATCGACTGGCCAAGCTATAAAACCCTGATGGATCAAAGAACTATTTAAACTCTGCCCACCAGCTTGCATACTGGTGGGCAGGGTTGTTTATGCCACGGCACGCCCTGGCGCTGAGCCAGATCGCCACACCCAACAAACAGGGAGAAAAGAATGCGGATCCTGCTGGTGGAAGATGATGTGATGCTGGGGGATGGTATGCAGGATGCACTGCGCCATAGCGGCTACACGGTGGACTGGCTGCAACAGGGGTTGCCCGCTCTGGCAGCCCTCAAGAGCGACGAGTTCGCCGCCCTGATCCTCGATCTCAATCTGCCCGACATCGATGGCCTCAGCCTGCTGCGCAAGTTGCGACGGGAGGGCCACCAGCTGCCGGTGCTGATCCTCACCGCCCGCGATGCGCTGGACGATCGGGTGGTCGGCCTTGATGCCGGCTCCGACGACTACATGGTCAAGCCCTTCGCCCTGCAGGAGCTCAACGCCCGCCTGCGCGCCCTGGTTCGTCGCAGCAAGGGGCAAGCTCAGGCGGTACTGGAGTATGGCGACATCCTCATCTATCCAGAATCCCAGCAGGTCACCTATCAGGGGGAGGCGGTCAAACTCACCCCCCACGAATACAAGCTGCTGCAGGAGCTGATCAGCCAGAGCGGCCGGGTGCTGAGCAAGGATCAGCTGCAACAGAGCCTCTACGGCTGGGATGAAGGCGCCGAGAGCAACGCGGTAGAGGTGCATATCCACCATCTGCGCAAGAAGTTCTACGGCGACCTCATCCGCAATATTCGCGGGGTCGGCTACATCATTCCCCAGCTCGAACAGCCAAACCGGACACCCGCACGATGAAACGCCCGCGCTCCATTCGTCGCTTTCTGCTCACCGGTATCCTGACGCTGGTGAGCCTGAGTCTCACCATCAGCGCCTTTATCGGCTACATGGAGGCGAGCCACGAAATGGAGGAGCTGTTTGATGCCCGCCTCGCCCAGTCGGCCCGCATCACCAATCAGCTGCTGGCCCGCTACATGGCCCAACAGGGGCAACTGCCCGCCAACGGCACCATCTATCAGGAGTGGGAGGCGCAAAATCCCGATGAGTGGCAAAAAGACCCCAGTCTCAACCTGACCGGCGAGGATCGGGAGATCACCCCCTACGGCCACGAGTTCGAACGCAATC
>NZ_JBFODN010000213.1:0-12171 GCF_040908345.1 Aeromonas sp. R3-1 | reverse complement strand
AAACAGCATAAAAATTCCTGTGTTAAACAAAAACTGGCCAACACGGCCGGGCAACAGTGGATATCTGCATGAAAAAAAAGAGATGGCGCGAGGGCCATCTCTTCATTGTGCCGGTTAGTGCAGTGGAATGGTACCGTCCATCACCTTGTAGAAGGCAAGCACGGCACAGCCGAGCAGGGCCGCCGTCATCCCCTGCTCCAACCGGTTAAGGCCGCGCAGACCGTGATGCTGACGCGCCTTCCAGTAGATGAAGATGCCCGGACTATAGAGCAGCGCCACCAGCAACAGGTACTCCACACCGGCAGCGTAGACCAGCCAGCAGCCGTAAACCGTCGCCACCAGGGCCAGCAGCAGGTCACGCTTGCGCTGATGAGGTTGACCCTGATAGGTCTCCCCTTTCAATGCCAGCTTCAGGCCATAAGCGCCCGAAAAGACGTAAGGCACCAGCGCCGCCGAGGTTGCGATGTTGACCAGCGCCAGATAGGTGCTGCTCTGGAAGTAGATGATGATCAGGAAGATCTGCACCAGACAGGTAGAGCACCAGAGGGACACCTGCGGCGAGCCGTTCTTGTTCTCCTTGGCAAACCAGCCCGGGAACACACCGGTCTTGCCCGCGATGTAGGGCACTTCAGCGGCCAGCACGGTCCAGCTGAGCAGCGCCCCCATCACCGACACCACCAGACCGATGTTGATAAGCCAGGCGCCCCAGGGGCCGACCACGGTTTCGAGGATCATGGCGGTCGAAGGGTTCTTGAGCGCCGCCAGTTGCGGCTGGCTCATGACACCTAGCGAGAACAGGGTCACCATCACATAGAGTGTCAGGGCGCCGAGCAGCGCCAGCACGGTCGCGCGGCCCACATCCTTGCGATGACGGGCACGGGCAGAGACCACCACGGCCCCTTCAATCCCGATAAAGACCCAGAGGGTCACCTTCATGGTGGACTTGACCTGATCCATCACGGAGCCCAGCTCCATGTTGTTCTGGCCCCAGATATCCAGAGTGAAGGTATCCATGTTGAAGGCCAGCAGGATCGCAACACAGAAGACGATGAGCGGCACCATCTTGGCGATGGTAGTGACGATATTCACCAGTGCAGCAACCTGTACCCCGCGCAGCACCAGCGCATGCACCGACCAGATCAGGATGGAGGCCAGCGTGATGGCGACCGGCGTATTGCCGTCACCGAAGATGACGTTGTCAGGCGTATCGAAGAAGTAGCTCAGGGCGCTGAACACTACGATGGCGTAAGAGACGTTGGCCAGCAGTTGGCAGAGCCAGTAACCCCAGGCGGCGTTGAAACCGATGAAATCGCCGAAACCGGCTTTGGCATAGCTGAAGATACCGCCATCGAGATCGGGGCGGCGCATGGAGAGGTTCTGATAGACCAGCGCGAGACAGATCATGCCAAGACCGGTGATGGCCCAACCCAGGGCGACCGCCCCGGCACTGGCATGCGCAGCAATGTTTTGTGGCAGACTGAAGACCCCGGCGCCGACCATGGAGCCGATCACCAGCGAAATGAGGGCGCCCAGCCCTAGTTTCTTGTCCATTTCAATCCTGTTTATTTAGGCGGCGGCAGAGCGTCCGTATTCATACTGCGCGCAATATGGGAGGGGCTGGGAATCCTGACCCCGTGAAAAAGGCGGCAACTATATTGCATGACTATTCCGACCGCAATCCCTCGTCCCATCAATCATGCACCGCCTTGACCGCGCGCAATTTTACAGCACTGACCCATATGGCCTGTGAGCTGGCTCAAATTAACCAAGACCCATTGATATTTCTCATTTTTCTGCCAACACAACCTGACTCGCATGGTTCCTATGCATCGCCATTCAGGCACTCTCTGTATAAATAATCTGCATAAAAAAGCCCCGGTGGAAACACCGGGGCCCATTATGTAAATCCCTATAAACGCAAACCGCCATCCAGTTCTATCATCCTTCCCGACAGATAGTCGTTGGCAAAAATAAAGCTCACCGTCTCGGCCAGCTGTTGCGCCTCGCCAAGGGTGCCGACCGGAATGGCCTGCTGCATCCGCGCCATCGCCTCCGGCTTCATCGCCGCCGTCATGTCGGTGGCAAACACCCCGGGGGCAATCCCCATCACCCGAATGCCATGGCGCGCCAACTCCCGCGCCCAGGTCACCACCAGCGAGGCAACCCCCGCCTTGCTGGCGGCATAGTTGCTCTGGCCAATATTGCCAGCGCGGGCGATGGAGGAGATGTTGATGATGACGCCCCCCTGCCCCCCTTGGGCCATCAGCGCCGCCCCTTCGCGACCACAGAGGAAGGTACCTGTGAGGTTGACGTCAATCACGCTCTGCCACTGGGCCAGCGTCATCTTCTCCACCAGCTCACCCTCTTTCACCTTGATCAGCATGCCATCGCGCAAAATGCCGGCGCAGTTGATAAGACCGTGCAGCACGCCAAAACGCTCCTTGATGCCAGCAAAAACCGACTCAACCTCGGCTTCGCTCGCCACATTGCAGACAAACAGCTCGCACTGACTATCTTGATCGCACTGATCATTCTGACTGCGCACCAAGGCTGCGGTCGCCTCCAGATCGGCGCGATTGATGTCGAGCAGTGCCAGCGTCGCCCCCTGTGCGCCCAGGGCCAGCGCAATGGCACGTCCCAAGCCACGTCCGGCGCCGGTAATAACGATGACCTTATCTTTGATATCCATCAATGCTCCTTGTAGCTGGTCGAAGGGAGATGCCTTGAAGAGAGGTGGCCCGTCAGGCGGGATCCTGTTTATCCAGATAGAGTTCGACGATGCTGGAGAAATCGCGGCTCCCCTGCCCCTGAGCGGCATGCAGGTTGAACAGGTTACGCGCGAGCGCCCCCATCGGCACAGCGCTGTGGCCATGCTCGGCCAGCGCCATGGCCAATCCCAAATCTTTCACCATCAAACGGGTCATAAAGCCCCCCTGATAGTTGCGGGCGGCAGGGACATTCTCCATCACCCCGGGCCAGGGGTTGTAGCGCTCCAGACTCCAGTTGTTGCCGGAGCTCTTGCCCATGATGGTAGAGAGCACGGCGGGATCCAGCCCCTCCTTCACCCCGAGGGCCAGCGCCTCGGCAGTGCCCGCCATGTGGATCGCAAGCAGCATGTTATTGCACATCTTGGCGATCTGCCCGGCGCCCAGCGTCCCGGCGTGAAACAGGTTCTGCCCCATGCAGGCGAGCAGAGGTTTCGCCGCCTCGAAATCCGCCGCGTTGCCGCCAACGATAAAGGTGAGCGTCCCGGCGGCCGCACCGGCGACACCGCCCGATACGGGGGCATCAATAAAGCGCAAACCGCGTGCGCGGGCCGCCTCCCCGACCTGACGGGCAGAGTCGACATCGATAGTGGAGCAGTCGATCACCAGTGCACCAACCGGCAGGGCTGCCAGCAGATCCTGCCCGCCCCACTCACCGGCGCTCTCGCCCAACCAAAGGGCGCGCACATGCTCCCCCGCAGGTAGCATGCTGATCACCACCTCGCAGCCGGTCACCGCTTCGCGGGCACCTCCTGCCGCAATACAGCCCGCTGCAATGGCTCGCTCGACACTGTGGGCAACCAGATCAAATACCTGCACCGTATGCCCGGCCTTGGCCAGATTGGCTGCCATGGGTCCCCCCATGTTGCCTAGCCCGATAAATCCGATCCTTGTCATTCTGCTTGCTCCTTGCGTTGCTGATGGCGGCGTCCGCCGGTTGCCAAGATGTTATTCCTTGCAGGCCAACGGATTGCGCCCCTGCGGCCAGCGATAGAACTCGTCCAGCCACTCCCCCTCCGGTGGCAACTGTTGCCAGCGGGGATCTTTATCCTTGTCGATCAGCAGTGCCCGTACCCCTTCCACAAAATCCCCCTTGAGCACACAGTTGACCGAGAGGGTCAGCTCCTCGGCAAATACCTCTGCCAGTGAGTTGCGGCGAGCCTGCCAATATTGACGCCACAAAATGGCGCGGCTGATGGGGCTGCCAGTGCGGCAGATCTGTTGCGCCTGCTGAAGTACCACCTCCTGTTCATCGAAATGGGCGCTGAACAGCCGCGCCAATACCCCTTGCAACGTGCGCCCCGCCAGCAAGGCATCGATCCTCTGTTGATGGGGTAGCAGCACTGGCGCAGGCAAGCGGGCCGCCACCTCACCATGCAATCCCCTGAGCAGCAGGTCGATCTGCTCACGGGGCTCACCACTGCCAGCCCAGTCGAGTACGGCGAGGCGTGACAACAGCGCACTGCGCTCGCCACTGGCGATGGCGTGATCCGCCAGCCCAAGACCGATGGCATCACTCCCGTTGAAGCGGGCGCCAGTCAGACCGAGCCAGAGCCCGAGTCGCCCCGGCATCCGGCTTAAAAACCAGCTTGCCCCCACGTCGGGGTAGAGGCCGATGGTCACCTCCGGCATGGCGAACAGGCTTCTTTCGGTCACCACCCGAAAATCGGCTCCGGCAAACAGGCCAATACCGCCCCCCATGCAGATACCGTCCGCCACGCAGATCAGGGGCTTGCGGTAAGAGTGGATGTGGTGGTCGAGCCGGTACTCCTGCTCGAAAAAGTCGCGGGCATATTCGAACAGTTCCGATCCGCTTGCCTCCTGTTTGCGGTAATAGAAGGAGCGGATATCGCCACCGGCACAAAATGCCTTCTCACCCGCCCCCTGCAACAGCACACAGACGATGGCGGGATCCTGCTCCCAACGGGTCAGCGTCTGTTGCAGGATCTGGATCATCGGCAGGCTCAATGCGTTGAGAGACGCCGGGCTGTCGAGGGTCAACACCCCGATCTGATGACCATCTTCGGTGGGATAACAGCTAACCTTGACCGGCTCACTCATAAACGGCTCCGTATGGATTTATTTTGTTGGGCCATATTGCCAGCGCGGTAAGCGTTTCTCCAGGAAGGCGGCCACCCCTTCACGCTGGTTGGCATCGCTAAAGAGATCGAGAAACAGCGCTCGCTCAAGGGGCAAGGCGGCATCCCGCGGGCCGCTGCGGCCCTGATTGATCAGGGTTTTGCAGGCGCGCAGGGCGCTCGGGCTCTGGCGCTCCATCAGATGGGCCATCTGGTGCGCCGCCTCCCATGCCTGACCGGTTTTCACCACCTCCTCCACCAGCCCCATCTCGTAGGCCAGCGAGGCACTCACCTTCTCACCGCAGAGGATCATCCGCTTGGCCCAGCCCGGCCCCACCAGCTCGGTCAGGCGCTGGGTGCCACCGGCACAGGGAAGCAAGCCCACCGATGCTTCCGGAAGTCCCAGCAACGCCTGCTGCTCGGCGATACGGATATCACAAGCCAGCGCCACTTCCAGCCCGCCTCCCATGGCATAACCATTGATGGCGGCGATACTGACGCCGTGAAAACGAGCCAGCGCCTCGAAGGCCTTGCCAAAGGCCTCGGCTACTTCGCGGGCCAGCTCGACATTCCCCTCGACAAACATATTGAGGTCGGCACCGGCGCAGAAAAATTTGTCGCCCGCACCACGGATCACCAGCGCCACCACATCGGGACGACTGTCGAGCTCCACCATCACCTGCAAAAAGGCCTGCAGGCTGGCGAGAGTCCAGGTGTTGGCAGGGGGATGGTCGAGGGTGATATAGGCCACGTGGCCATGATATTCGAGTCTGATCCTTGTCATAGCATTGTCCTTGTCGATGAAGCTGCCGCCATGATGACAGGCTTGAATGACACCAACCTGTGGCTGGCTCACAAAGCCGAAACCGGCATGGCATGGTGCAAATCGGGTGGCAGGCAACACACCCTTGATGCGACCACCGGTTAGCCCAGCGACAAACCGGGATCGGCCAGCAGGCGGCGCGCGATGATGAGTCGCATCACCTCGTTGGTGCCCTCCAGAATGCGGTGTACCCGTGTATCGCGCAGATAGCGCTCGAGCGGATACTCGCGGATATAACCATAGCCGCCAAAGAGTTGCAGAGCCTCATCGCAGACTCGATAACCCACATCGGTGGCAAACCGTTTGGCCATGGCGCACCAGGCACTCTTGTCCGGTGCCCCGCGATCCAGCTTGTCAGCGGCCTGACGCACCAGCAAACGGGCGGCAGCCAGCTCGGTCGCCATATCGGCCAGGCGAAACTGCACGCTCTGGAATTCGCTGATCGGGTGACCAAATTGCTGGCGCTGCTGCACATAGACCAGCGCATCGTCCAGCGCCTGCTGGGCGGTGCCCACCGAACAGGTGGCAATATTGATGCGCCCCCCATCGAGGGCCTGCATGGCGAACTTGAATCCTTCCCCCTCTTCGCCCAACCGATAACAGGCAGGAATGCGAACCCCGTTGAAAACAACCTCCCGGGTCGGCTGGCTGTTCCAGCCCATCTTCTCTTCTGCCTTGCCATAGCTCACGCCGGGGGCATTAGCCGGCACCATAAAGGCAGAGATCCCCTTCGCACCTTCACCACCGGTACGGGCCATCACCACCAGCACGTCAGTGCTGCCCGCTCCCGAGATAAAGACCTTGGTTCCCTCGATGAGGTAGCTATCACCCTCGCGAGTGGCTCGGGTCATGAGTGCCGCAGCATCGGAACCCGCCCCCGGCTCGGTGAGACAATAGGAGCCCAGCAACTCGCCGCTGGCCAGTTTGGGCACCCACTCTTTGGCAACCTCGGTGGGTAACCAGCTTCCCAGCATCCAGCTCACCATGTTGTGGATAGTCAGATACGCCGTGGTCGAGGTACAGCCCATGGCGAGGCGTTCGAAGATGAGGCTCGCATCGAGGCGCGGCAGCCCCAATCCGCCAAACTGCTCCGGGGTATAGAGACCACAAAAACCTAGCCCGGCCGCCAGCTTGATGGTCGGGATCGGAAAATCATGCTCCTTGTCCCAGCGCGCGGCATGGGGTTTGAGCGCCTCATCGGCAAAGGCGGCGGCCGCCTCCACATACGCCTGTTGATCATCGGTCAGGGTAAAATCCATCTTGTCGTTCACTCCCTTGTTGCCCCGCGCATATTTTCCCGCATTAGTGCTTTATGACGCGGCGCCCACACGCTGCGTCAGTCGGATCTGCCACTATGGCGCTGTTGTCGTGGTAGCTGCTGACTCTTTCACTACCACCGCTTTATCGACACACAACAGATTAACAATTGATTTACGTTTACGCTAACGTAAACTTGTGGCAGAAGTGAAGTACAAAAATGGACCGACCACTGCCAGCCATAACGCAGAGTCAGCCGGTCGAACCAACCTTCCTACCCGACTGTCATATCCGCAAGGAGAGCATGGATGCAGATGGATGAGACTCTGAATGCCCTGACCGAACAGGTTGCGGCTTTCTGCCAGAAAGTGATCGCCCCACGCGCCAGCGAGATCGATCAGAGCAATGCCTTCCCCCGCGATCTCTGGCCCCGGATGGGTGAGCTGGGGCTGCACGGCATCACGGTGACCGAGGAGTATGACGGGGTGAACCTCGGCTATCTCGCCCATGTGCTGGTGATGGAACAGGTGAGCCGCGCCAGCGCCTCGGTCGGCCTCTCCTACGGCGCCCACTCCAATCTCTGTATCAATCAGATCCACCGCCACGGCACGGCGGAGCAAAAAGCACGCTATCTCCCCCCGCTGGTGAGCGGCGAGCATGTGGGGGCGCTGGCCATGAGCGAGCCGGGCGCAGGCTCCGATGTGGTCAGCATGCGCCTGACCGCGGAGCGCGAGGGGGATCACTTCGTCCTGAACGGCAACAAGATGTGGATCACCAATGGCCCGGATGCCGACACCTTCGTCATCTATGCCAAGACAGATACCAGTGCGGGCCCCAAAGGGATTTCTGCCTTTATCGTCGAGGCGGGGACTCCCGGTTTCACTACCGCCCAGAAGCTCGACAAGCTGGGAATGCGCGGCTCCAGCACCTGCGAGCTGGTGTTCGACAACTGCCGGGTGCCGCAGGAGAACCTGCTGGGCACCCTGCACGGCGGGGTCAAGGTGCTGATGAGCGGGCTCGATTACGAGCGGGTGGTGCTGGCTGCGGGCCCCCTTGGCATCATGCAGGCCTGCATGGATGTAGTGCTGCCCTATGTGCGTGAGCGCAAGCAGTTTGGTCAAGCCATCGGCGAGTTCCAGCTGGTGCAGGGCAAGCTCGCCGACATGTATACCCGCCTCGCCAGCAGCCGGGCGCTGGTCTACTCGGTGGCGAGCGCCTGCGATCAGGGTCGCACCAGCCGTAAAGATTGCGCCGCAGCCATCCTGTTTGCCGCCGAAAACGCCACCCAGATGGCCCTCGACGCTATCCAGCTGCTCGGCGGCAACGGTTACATCAACGAATACCCCACTGGCCGCCTACTGCGGGACGCCAAACTTTACGAGATCGGCGCCGGCACCTCTGAGATCCGCCGCTGGCTCATCGGCCGCGAGCTGATGGGAGAAAATGCATGAGTCGTATCCACTCCCGCCTCGACATGGCGAGCCCGGAATATGAGGCCAATCGGGCCGCCATGCAGGGGCTGGTCGACGATCTCCATATTCGCATTGCCGAGATCGCGCTAGGGGGCGGCGCGGCCAACAACACCCGCCATCAGGCCCGCGGCAAGCTGCTACCCCGCGAGCGCATCAATCAACTGCTGGACCCGGGCTCCCCGTTTCTCGAACTCTCGGCGCTGGCTGGCTGGCAGGTCTATGACGAGCCGGTACCCGCCGCCGGTATCATCACCGGCATCGGCCGGGTCTCGGGCAGGCTCTGCATGCTGGTGGTGAATGACGCCACCGTGAAGGGCGGCACCTACTACCCGCTCACGGTGAAAAAACACCTGCGCGCCCAGGCCATCGCCGAGCGGCTGCGTCTCCCCTGCCTCTATCTGGTGGATTCCGGAGGCGCCTTCTTGCCGATGCAGGACGAGGTGTTCCCCGACCGGGATCACTTTGGCCGCATCTTCTACAACCAGGCCCGCATGTCGGCCCAAAACATCCCTCAACTGGCAGTGGTGATGGGGCTCTGCACCGCTGGCGGCGCCTACGTGCCCGCCATGGCGGACGAGTCGATCATGGTCAGGGAGCAGGCCACCATCTTTCTGGCCGGCCCGCCGCTGGTCAAGGCCGCCACCGGCGAGGAGATCAGCGCCGAGGCGCTGGGCGGGGCAGATGTACACTGCGCCCACTCCGGGGTAGCGGATCATATGGCCCGTGACGATGCCCATGCGCTGGCCATCGCCCGCACACTGGTGACTCATCTGGGTAACGAGCCGATAGAGAGCAGCCCCGGCTACGAGCCCCCCTGTTACCCCATAGAGGAGCTCTACGGTCTGGTGGGCACCAGTCTCAAACGACCTTACGACGCCCGCGAACTGATTGCACGACTGGTGGATGGTTCTGACTTTGACGAATTCAAGGCGCTGTTCGGCACCACACTGCTGACCGGCTTTGCCCGTATTTGCGACATGGAAGTGGGGATCCTCGCCAACAACGGCGTGCTGCACAGCGACAGTGCCCAGAAGGGGGCCCACTTTATCCAACTCTGTAACCGGCGTGCCATCCCGCTGCTCTTTTTGCAGAACATCACCGGCTTTATGGTGGGGAGCAGCGCAGAAAAAGAGGGGATCGCCAAGCACGGCGCCAAGCTGGTCACCGCCGTGGCCTGCAGCCGGGTGCCCAAGATCACCCTGATCGTCGGCGGCAGCTTTGGTGCCGGCAACTACGGCATGTGTGGCCGCGCTTATGAGCCCGATTTTCTCTTTAGCTGGCCCAACAGCCGTATCTCTGTCATGGGTGGCGAACAAGCTGCCGGAGTGCTGGTGCAGGTGCGCAGGGACAAGCTGGCTGCCGAGGGCAAGAGCCTGAGCGAGCAGGAGGCGGCCGCCATCCGTGCCCCGGTGATCGAGCAGTATGAGCGGCAGGGTCACCCCTACTACGCCAGCGCCCGCCTGTGGGATGACGGCGTCATTGACCCGGCCCAGAGCCGCACCGTGCTGGCACTGGCGCTCGCCGCATGTCAGGGTGCCCGCATTGAACCCGAGCAGTACGGCATCTTCCGGATGTAAGGAGCAAACCCATGTCAGATCCACTTACTTCCTCAGCACTTGGCTCTTCAACACAGGGCCCGTTTCGGCTGGAGCGGCATGGCCCGCTGGCCGAACTGGTGCTGTCGCGCCCGGCCCGCCACAACGCCTTTGATGCCGACCTGATGCTGGGGCTGCTCGACTGTCTCGATGATCTGGCCCATCTTCATGGTCATGATCTCGCCGAACGCCCTCACGCCCTGCTGCTACGTGCCGAGGGCAAACACTTTTGCGCGGGCGCCGACCTCAACTGGATGCGCAATCTGGCCCACGCCGATTTCGAGCACAATCGCGAAGATGCCCGGGTACTGGCGCGGCTGATGCAGACCCTCGATGAGCTTCCCTTCCCTACGGTGGCACTGGTGCAAGGGGCCGCCTATGGCGGGGCGCTGGGCCTCATCTGCGCCTGCGACCTGGTGCTGGCCAGCGACGATGCCCGCTTCTGCCTCTCAGAGGTGAGCCTGGGTCTGGTGCCTGCGGTGATCAGCCCCTACGTGGTGCGCACCATGGGAATGCGTCAGGCGCGCCGCTACATGCTCAGTGCCGAGCCGTTCGATGCCATCACCGCCTGTCGGCTCAATGTGGCACATCAACTCTGCAAGCCGGATCAACTGCTGGCGGAGGGACGGGCGCAGGCCCTTCGTCTGTGCCGCAACGGGCCGGAAGCGATGAAAGAGACCAAACGACTGCTGGCGGCGATAGAGGCCCATCCTTCCCGCCTGCACGAAGAGAAAACTGTCGAGACCATTGCCCGGGTTCGAGTGGGACTCGAAGCACAGGAGGGAATGCAGGCCTTCTTCGACAAACGTCCTCCCGCCTGGCGTCCCCGTTTCAAGGATGAGACATGAACTATCACACCCCGATTAAACGTCTGCTGATCGCCAATCGCGGCGAAATCGCCGTGCGTATCATCAAGACGGCGAAACGCCTCGGCATCCACACCATCGCCCTCTACTCCGATGCCGACGCCCACGCCATGCACACCCACCTGGCCGATGAGGCCTGGCATCTGGGGCCCGCACCGGCCAGAGAGAGCTATCTCGACACCGGCAAGGTGCTGAAGATTGCCAAAGAGGCGCACGCCGATGCCATCCATCCCGGTTACGGCTTTCTGTCGGAAAACAGCGACTTTGCCACCGCCTGCGAGCAGCGCGGCCTGCGCTTTGTCGGCCCAAGCGGCGCCGCCATTCTCGCCATGGGCGACAAATCGGGGGCCAAGGCACTGATGCAGGCAGCCGGTGTACCTGTGCTGCCCGGCTATCACGGCACGGATCAGCGGCAGGACTTCTTGCGCGATCAGGCGAGCCAGATTGGCTTCCCGCTGCTTATCAAAGCGGCCAGCGGCGGCGGTGGCAAGGGGATGCGCCGGGTCGATCAGCTGGCCGACTTTGACGAGTCGCTGGCGGCAGTCAAGCGGGAGGCAAAGGCTGCCTTTGGCGACGATCTGGTACTGCTGGAGCGCTATCTGCCCCAGGCTCGCCATGTGGAAGTACAGGTCTTTGCCGATAGCCTCGGCAACGCCATCTATCTGGGGGACAGGGACTGCTCCTTGCAGCGACGCCATCAGAAGGTGATCGAAGAGGCGCCCGCACCCGACATCCCTCCGGCTCTGCGCCGCGCCATGGGGGAGGCAGCCGTGGCCGCAGCCAAAGCCATCCACTATCAGGGGGCGGGCACCATCGAGTTTCTGCTCTGCAAGGATGAGTTCTTCTTTATGGAGATGAACACCCGGCTGCAGGTAGAGCATCCGGTCACCGAAGCAGTGACCGGGCAGGATCTGGTGGCCTGGCAGCTGGCCGTAGCCGAAGGCAAGCCGCTGCCACTCACTCAGGAGGAAGTGGTGCTGCGCGGCCATGCGGTGGAGGCGCGCCTCTACGCCGAGGATGTGGCGGCCGGTTTTCTGCCTGCCAGCGGGCCCATCCACTGGCTCCACTTGCCCGTTGGCGTGCGCATCGACACCGGCGTCACCGCTGGCGATGAGGTGAGCCCCTATTACGATCCCATGATCGCCAAGCTGATCGCCCACGGCCAGAACCGCGCCGAGGCGTTCGCCAAACTGGCAGATGCGCTGGCGGCACTGGATCTCGGGCCGCTGGTGCACAACGGCCCGCTCTTGCTGCGCCTTTGTGAAGAGCCTGACGTCCTGGCCATGGGCCACCATACCCAGTGGCCCATTCCCAC
>NZ_JBFODN010000212.1:0-4861 GCF_040908345.1 Aeromonas sp. R3-1 | reverse complement strand
AGTGGCCCCCATTGTCGTTTCTACCTCGCACCGGCAGAAGGGGTAGGGGGTATCTGTTTGAAAAACATCCGTTTATCTTGCCGGATATGGGCATGGCCAGCAGGATCCGCTAGCATAGGTGGCAACATATATGACCGATACGCTTTTAACCGGCGTGTTTAACAAACGAGAGTTTAGATGGATGATCTGTTAGCCCCTGTGCGCCAGTTTTTGCAGTGCGAGACCCCGGATGAGTGGGTGGAGATGGCGCGGGATCCGGCCCGTTTACCGACCCTGCTCATCGATCACGCCAACTGCGAGACCAAGGCCGCACTCACTGCCCACAGTCTGGTGCGCCGCTACTGCCTGCCCAAGGGCAAGCGCCATCTGCTGCCCAAGCTGGAGTTCTATCGCGAGCTGGATGCCATCCCGGAGAAGGCCGAGATCCTGGGCAAACGCAGCATGGGGGAGTCTGATCGCACCGTCTTTGCCGAGCTGGAACGCAATCCGCTGCTGTTTCCCATGGTGAGACTCATTCAGGAGGAGCTGCATCACTTCGAGCAGGTGCTGGAGATCATGCAGGCCCGCGGCATCGAATACGGGCCGGTGACGGCCTCCCGATATGCTCGCCAGTTGATGCAGCATGTGCGCACCCATGAGCCGGCCACCATAGTCGACAAGATGATCATCGGCGCCTATATCGAGGCCCGCTCCTGCGAGCGGTTTGCCAAGTTGGCGCCCCATCTGGACGAGGAGCTGAGCCGCTTCTATGTCTCTTTGCTGCGCTCCGAGGCGCGTCACTATCAGGATTACCTGAGCCTGGCCGAACAGTACGCAGGGGAGGATATCAGCGAGCGGTTGGCCTTCTTTGGCAAGCTGGAAGCCGAGCTAATCTGCTCGCCGGATCCGCAGTTCCGGTTCCATAGCGGCCTGCCTGTCACATCTGACAGTTGTTGACGCACAGGGGGCAAACTACTATTGCCCTGTTCCTACTACGAGCGACAAGTAGTTACTTTTGAGCGCAATTCCCGGCCCTGAGCCGGGATCTTTTTTTCTGTCGTACGTCCTTCCGGTTTTTGGCGCTCTATGCTGAATCCCTGGCTATTTTTGCGTCTTCCCCTTGCGATGAAATCCTGTTCGATCAGCCGGTTATTGTGGTGATAAAGTGCTCATTCAAGTGGCTCACCCTTGTAGAAACGGGCGAAACCGTGTACTTTTTTGCCTTCGCAAGATTTGAATAACCAATCAATAGGAGCGTGTATGCGCATTGTTCTGTTGGGGGCTCCGGGCGCCGGCAAAGGTACCCAGGCTCAGTTCATCATGGAAAAACACGGTATTCCCCAGATCTCCACCGGCGATATGCTGCGTGCGGCGATCAAAGCGGGCACCGAGCTCGGTCTGAAAGCCAAAGCTGTGATGGACGCAGGTCAGCTGGTCTCTGACGACATCATCATCGGTCTGGTCAAAGAGCGCATCGCTCAGCCGGACTGCGCCAAAGGCTTCCTGTTGGACGGTTTCCCGCGCACCATTCCCCAGGCGCAAGCCATGAAGGACGCTGGTGTCGTGGTTGATTTCGTGCTGGAGTTCGATGTGCCGGACGAAGAGATCGTCAAGCGCATGAGCGGCCGTCGCGTTCACTCCGGCTCCGGCCGTACCTACCACGTGGTGTTCAACCCGCCGAAAGTGGAAGGCAAGGATGACGTGACCGGTGAAGATCTGGTGATCCGCGCCGACGACGAAGAGACCACAGTACGCAAGCGTCTGGATGTATATCATCAGCAGACCGCGCCGCTGATCGGTTTCTACGGCAAAGAGGCGGAAGCGGGCCACACCCGTTACGTCAAGATCGACGGCACCCAGCCGGTTGATCTGGTCAGCAAGCAGCTTGCCACCATTCTGGGCTGATCTTTGCTGCCGGCACTTTTTCCCGTGCCATCAGATAAATAAAGAGAAGGGCCCTGTCGGGCCCTTTTTGCATAATGACAGATAGACAGGAAGCTAACGTGACCACGAAAACCGGAATATTGCTGGTCAATCTGGGTACCCCAGCCGCACCGACCAACGCTGCCGTCAAAGCGTTCCTCAGCCAGTTCCTGCACGATCCCCGTGTGGTGGACCTGCCCCGTTACCTCTGGTGTCCGCTGCTCCACTTCATCATCTTGCCGACGCGCTCGCCCAAAGTGGCCAAGCTCTATCAGCAGGTCTGGACCGAGCAGGGCTCGCCGCTGATGGTGATAAGCCAACAGCAGCGCGCCGCGCTGGAGCAGGAGCTCAAGCGGGAGGGGGTCGAGGTGCCGGTAGAGCTGGCGATGACCTATGGTTCCCCGTCAGTGAATGATGGCTGGCAGGCGCTCAAGGCCAAAGGGGTCAACCGGGTGATCCTGTTGCCGCTCTATCCGCAATATTCGGTCAGTACCACCGCCTCGGTCTTTGATGCCTGGGGCAAGGCGATGAAGAGAGAACGCAATCTGCCGGTGGTACGGCTCATTCGTGATTATCACGCCCACCCCGAATACATACAGGCGCTGGCCATGAGCGTGCGCCGTCACTGGGAGCAGCACGGTCAGGGTGATCACCTGCTGATGTCGTTCCACGGCATTCCCGAGCGCTACGAGAACGAAGGGGACCCCTATGGTCACCAGTGTCGCCATACCGCCAGCTTGCTGGCCGAGGCGCTCGGGCTGGAGGCAGGACAGTGGACAGCCAGCTTCCAGTCCCGCTTTGGCAAGGAGGAGTGGCTCAAGCCCTACACCGACGTGACCATCGCCGGTATGCCTGCAGCGGGCATCAAGCGGCTCGATGTGATTTGTCCTGCCTTTGCCGCCGACTGCCTCGAAACCCTCGAGGAAATTCAGGTACAGAACCGGGAGATCTTCATGGAGGCCGGTGGCGAGCGGTTTGAATATATTCCGGCCCTCAACAGCGATCAGGCCCACATCAGGATGATGGTCTCGCTCATCTGCCGCGAATTGGCATGAGTGACCGGCAGTCAGTCAAACAAGGAGTCGAGTCATGGTACATATCACGCTGATCTACGCAGGCCTGCTTGGGCTGCTGTTTCTGGGGCTCTCCTTCTGGGTGGTCAAACGCCGCGCCCAGTTCGGGGTGATGATAGGGCAGGGGGAGGCCCCCGAGCTGCTGGCGGCGATCAGGGCCCACGGTAATTTTGCCGAGTATGTGCCGCTGACTCTGCTGCTGATGGCGCTGTGCGAGCTCTCCGGTGCCGGTGCGCTCTGGCTGCATGCCGGTGGCGCCATGCTACTGGTTGGCCGCATCCTGCATGCCATCGGCATCCAGATCCCCAAAGCCCCCAATGTGCCCCGTTTTCTGGGCACCTTGCTGTTCTGGCTCGCCCTCGGCCTCTTCTCGCTGCTGGCTCTGTTGCAGGGCATGGCGGCCGCCTGAAAACAGGCGCTTTGTATGCTATTGAACCACCTCGGGCGGGGTGGTTTTTTATGGTGAAAAGGCAAACGTTTTTCCTTGCGGGCCTTGTCTATACTGACTCCATTATTTAAACAGGGCGACTTTTCGGGGCGGCGGATTGTGTTAAAATCCCGCCCCTCTTTCCCCCAGAGCACAGAACATTGCCATGAAATTTCCCGGTCAGCGCAAGTCCAAACACTACTTCCCTGTCGACAGACGCGATCCCCTGGTTCCGCAAAATCCCCTGTTAACCGAGCTGGGCAAAGCCTACGTGGTCGGGATTGATCAGACCCTGGTTGATATCGAAGCCCATGTGGATGAAGACTTTCTGACCCGTTATGGTCTGAGCAAGGGGCACTCCGTCGTCATCAATGACGATGTAGCCGAACGGATTTATGACGAGCTCAAGGCCAACAACATGGTGGTGAGCGAGTTTGCCGGTGGCACCATTGGCAACACGGTACACAACTACTCGGTGCTGGCCGATTCCCACTCCATCCTGCTGGGTGTGATGAGTCAGGATATTCGCATCGGCTGCTACGCCTACCGTTATCTGTGCAACACCTCTTCCCGCGTCAATCTGGACTATCTGCAGCCGGTGGATGGCCCCATCGGCCGTTGCTTCACTTTCATTACCGAGTGCGGCGAGCGCAGCTTCGGCATCAACGCCGGCAAGATGAACCAGCTGGATGTACAGCACATTCCGGAGGATGTGATCAAAGGGGCGTCTGCCCTAGTGATCACCGCCTATCTGGTACGCGGTGACGATGGTGATCCGATGAAAGAGGCGGCCATGACCGCGGTGCGTTATGCCCGTGAGGCCGGTATTCCCGTGGTGCTGACCCTGGGCACCCGTTTCGTTATCGACGAAAACCCGCAGTGGTGGCGCGACTTCATTGCCGAGAACGTGACTGTGCTGGCGATGAACGAAGACGAAGGTGAAGCCCTGACCGGTATCGCTGATCCGCTCGGTGCGGCCGACAAGGCGCTCGACTGGGCCGATATGGTGCTCTGTACTGCTGGCCCCATCGGCCTCTACATGGCGAGCTACACCGATGAGGACTACAAGCGCGAGACCACTCATACCCTGCTGCCCGGTGTCATCCCCGAGTTCAACATGTATGAGTTCAGCCGCCCGATGGCCCGTGCCAAGTGCCGCAAACCGGCCCGTATCTACTCCCACATCTCCCCGTACATGGGTGGCCCGGAGAAGATCAAGAACACCAACGGGGCAGGGGATGGCGCCCTTTCCGCCGTGCTGCACGACATGGTGGCCAACTCCTATCACCGGATGAATGTGCCCAACTCCGCCAAGCACATCTCCGAGTTCCTGACTTACTCCTCACTGGCCCAGGTGTGCAAATACGCCAACCGCGTCAGCTACGAGGTGTTGGCCCAGAGCAGTCCCCGTCTCTCCCGCGGTTTGCCGGAGAAAGAGGACAGCCTGGAAGAGGTTTAC
>NZ_JBFODN010000211.1:0-29357 GCF_040908345.1 Aeromonas sp. R3-1 | reverse complement strand
GAGTAATCGCGCTGTGTCCGTTTCACACCTTGTCCCATCGGGCTCTCCATTTATTGGGGGGAAAGGTGTAAACCATATTCAGGACGGGACACTGAAACGACAAAAGCCTGCGTGAGGCAGGCTTTTGTTGTGAGCGTGTGATGGCTTGTCGGCTGGGTTGACTCAACCCTTGGCCAGCCATTTGGTCGGGTTGATCGCCTCGCCCTGATAGCGAATTTCGAAGTAGAGGCCCGGTCTGTCCTGACCGCCGCTGTCACCGACCAGTGCCACAGGTTCACCCTGTTCCACATTCTGGCCCACCTGACGCAGCAGCGACTGATTGTGACCGTAGAGGCTCATATAGCCTTTACCGTGGTCGATCACCAGCAGCATGCCGAAACCGTCGAGCCAGTCGGCGTAGACCACTTGTCCCGGTGCAACCGCCTTGACCTGGGTCCCTTCGCTGGCGCCGATCAGGGTGCCTTTCCACTTGAGCTGGGCGGTGCGCGGCGAACCGTAGGAGATGAGGATCGGCCCTTGTACCGGCCAGCGCAGGCTGCCATTGGTCTTGAGGCCGCTATAGTGACCGGCACTGCTGATGCCCGAGCCACGCTCCGGTTTGCTGCTGGCCACCTCTTCGACCGGTTCTGCAGGTTTGACGGTTTTGTTCTGCTGGGCGGCGAGTCGTTGTTGCTCGGCGCGGCGCTGTTCGGCCAGCTTGCGCTGACGCTCCTGCTCCGCTTTCAGCTTGGCCAGCCGTTCCCGCTCGGCCCGTTCACGGCGCTCCTGCTCTTCCCGCTTGCGGCGCAGCTCTTCCAGCCGGGCTTTCAGCGCTTTCTCCGCCTTGACCAACTTGGTGAGCTTCTGCTCGTCATCCTGTACCGACTGCTGCAACTGGTTGCGCACCTTGGCCCGGCTCTGCTGGCTGGCCAGCAGGGTCTGGTGATGCTCCTGCTGTTCGGCAAGCAGGGTCTGCAGTCTGGTCTCGGTCTCTTTGGTTGCCTGCTGGTTTTTCGCCAGCTTGTCGCGGGTGGCGCGCAGGGCGTCGATGGCCTCGATGCGGGCCTTGTTGAGGTAGTCGTAGTAGTCGAGTGAGCGGCTCAGTTTGGCCGGATCCTGCTGATTGAGCAGCAGTTTGAGGTAGTCGTGGTTGCCCGCCTGAAAGGCGCTCTCCGCCTGTTTGGCCAGCAACTGCTTTTGATGTTTGGCTTGAACTTCCAGCGCCAGCTTGTCTTTTTGCAGGGTCGCCAGCGTCTGTTGGTTCTGCTTCAACTGCTGCCTGGTCTGGTTGAGTTTGGCGGCGGCGGCCGAGATGGCCTGCTCGTCAGCCTTGAGCTGGGTATTGAGCTTGGCAAGCTCCTGCTTGCTGAGCTTGATGGTCTTCTGTTGCTCTTTGATCTGGGACTGCATGGTCCCCAGCTGCTGATTGGCGGCCAAAGCCGGTGTGCTGGCGCCAAACGACAGGCAAAAAAACAGCGCGCCGGCCAACAGGCCGACGCGACTGGTTTTCTGTGAAATAACTTCGCATCCCCGCATGGGGAAGGATTATTTCAGAATCATCAGGGGCTTGCCAGTCATTTCCGGCGGCACCGGCAGACCCATCAGGGTCAGCATGGTGGGGGCCAGATCGGACAGTTTGCCACCTTCAACTACCTCGGCTTTGCGACCGAAATAGATGAGCGGAACCGGCAGATTGGTGTGGGCGGTGTGGGCCTGACCAGTCTCTTCGTCCAGCATCTTCTCGGCGTTGCCGTGGTCGGCAGTGATCAGGCACTCGCCACCCACTTCGGCCAGGGCGTCGGTGACACGACCGATGCAGTGGTCAACGGCTTCACACGCTTTGACGGCGGCATCGAACACACCGGTGTGACCAACCATGTCGCCATTCGGGTAGTTACAGATGATGACGTCGTACTTGCCGCTCTTGATGGCTGCAACCAGCTTGTCAGTCAGCTCTTCGGAGCTCATTTCCGGCTGCAGGTCATAGGTCGCCACTTTCGGGCTGGCCACGATCTCGCGATCTTCGCCGGTGAAGCAGGACTCTTCGCCACCGTTGAAGAAGAAGGTGACGTGAGCGTACTTCTCGGTTTCGGAGATGCGCAGCTGGGTCTTGCCCTGCTTGGCCAGCCACTCACCCAGGGTGTTGACCAGAGCGGTCGGCGGGTAGGCACAGGCAGTTTTGATGTCGGCCGCGTATTCGGTCAGCATCACGAAGTTCAGTTTCGGCTCGACTGCACGGGCGAAGCCGGTGAAGTCGGTGTCAACGAAGGCGCGGGTGATTTCACGGGCACGGTCGGCACGGAAGTTCATGAAAATCAGCGCATCGCCATCTTCCATCGGGGCAGCTTCGCCGATGCGGGTTGCTTTGACGAACTCGTCGTTCTCATCGCGGGCATAAGCGGCAGCCAGTGCTTCGGTGGCGCTCTCGGCAGTGAACTCGCCCTTGCCCTGGGTCATCAGGTCATAGGCTTGCTGCACGCGATCCCAGCGGTTGTCACGGTCCATGGCGAAGTAACGGCCGATCATGGAGGCGAAACGACCCTTGCCCAGCTTGGCGAACAGGGCGTCGAACAGCTCGATGGAGGACTGGGCGGAGCGCGGCGGAACGTCACGGCCATCCAGGAAGGCATGCAGGTAGATCTTCTCGGCGCCACGCTTTGCGGCCATTTCGATCATGCCCATAATGTGCTCTTCGTGGCTGTGTACGCCACCCGGGGACATCAGGCCCATGATGTGAACGGCTTTGCCGTTGGTGACGGCAGCGTCAACAGCCTTGGCCAGCTCGACGTTCTGGAAGAATTCACCGTCCTGGATGTCTTTGGAGATGCGGGTCAGCTCCTGATAGACGATGCGACCGGCACCGATGTTGACGTGGCCTACTTCAGAGTTGCCCATCTGGCCATCCGGCAGACCGACATCCAGACCGGAGCCGGAGATCAGGGTGCTGGTGTAGTCACGGGCCAGACGATCGAGGTTGGGAGTCTTGGCGGCAGCGACGGCGTTGTGCTCTTGCTTGGTGCTGTAGCCCCAACCGTCCATGATGACCAGAACCAAAGGTTTCTTAGCTGTTGACATAAGACTATGTCCTCTCGGATTGGAAAAAATGCGGGAAATGAAACTAGCGTAATATTACTACATCTGCCGAAATAGTCACCTGATAGCCAAGGGGCGCTCCCGTGGCCCCGCAAGTCACGCTCTTCCTGCCATGCTCGCAGCCCAATGATGATGGGAGCCTGCTCGCGCTTTGCCGCCAAGATGGCTGATCTTATCAATACCCCCATGTATACTCGGGCCCTTGTCTTGGTCCCTGGATAGTAGAAGATGCAAGAGTATTTGGATTTTGCGGCCCGTAACCCGCTGCTGACCGCAGCCTGGTTGGGTCTGGCTGGCACTCTGGTTTACACCACTGTGCGTGCCCGTTTGTCCCCGGTAAAAACCGTCAACAATCACACCGCGACCCTGCTGATCAACCGCGAGAATGCCACCGTGGTGGATATTCGCAGTCAGGAAGAGTATGCCAAGGGCCATCTGGCCGGTGCCCAGCACCTGCCGCTGACCCAGATCCAGAGCAATAATCTGGGCCCGGTTGAAAAGCATAAAGATGCCCCCATCATAGTGGTGTGCGAGTCGGGAATGACTGCGGGCGGCGCGGGCCGTCAGCTGAGCAAAGCTGGCTTCAAGCAGGTTTATGTGCTCGGCGGTGGCATGGCCCAATGGCGTGCAGAAAATCTGCCGGTAACCAAGAAACGCTGATTTAAGCAGGGCCTGAGCCCACTTATCCACATAACAAGGAATCAAACGAAATGGCTGACGAGATCAACAACCAGGAAGTACAACCGGAATTCCACATCCAGCGTGTTTACACCAAGGATGTCTCTTTCGAAGCGCCGAATACCCCGCACATCTTCCAGAAAGAGTGGCAGCCGGACGTCAAGCTGGATATGGATACCAAGACCAACATCCTGGCTGAGAGCGTGTACGAGGTTGTCCTGACCCTGACCGTAACCTGCAAACTGGAAACCGAAACTGCCTTCCTGTGCGAAGTACAGCAAGCCGGTATCTTCACCATCGGCAACCTGCCGGAGCCGCAACTGGCTCACTGCCTGGCTGCCTTCTGCCCGAACATCCTGTTCCCGTATGCCCGCGAAGCCGTGGCCAACATGGTGAGCAAGGGTTCCTTCCCGCAGCTGAACCTGGCACCGGTCAACTTCGATGCCCTGTTTGCCCAGCACATGGCGCAAGCACAGGCCCAGCAGGCGACTGCGGAAGCCTGATAATGGCTGACCAGATCGCTATCTCGGTCTTGGGGGCGGGGTCTTATGGCTCCGCCCTTGCCATTTCTCTGGCGCGCAATGGTCATCCGACCCTGCTTTGGGGTCACGACCCCGCCCATGTCGCCGAGCTGGAACAAGACCGCTGCAACAAGGCATTTTTGCCTGATGTCCCTTTTCCCGCCGATCTGCAGCTGACTGCGGATCTGCAACGTGCGGTACAAGCTGCCCCCGTGCTGCTGCTGGTCGTGCCGAGCCATGTCTTTGGCGATGTGCTGACCCGGATCAAACCCTTCTTGCGCCCCGATACCCGTATCGCCTGGGCCACCAAGGGTCTGGAGCCGGACAGTGGCCGTCTGCTGCAGGATGTGGCTCGTGAAGTGCTGGGTGACGAGATGCCGCTGGCGGTCATCTCCGGCCCCACCTTCGCCAAGGAGCTGGCTGCTGGTCTGCCGACCGCCATCTCGGTCGCTTCGACCCACGACGAGTTCGCCGACGATCTCTCCCACCTGCTGCACTGTGGCCGCTCGTTCCGGGTCTATACCAATCCGGACTTCGTCGGTCTGCAGCTGGGTGGGGCGGTGAAGAACGTCATCGCTATCGGTGCCGGTCTCTCCGACGGGCTAGGGTTTGGCGCCAATGCCAGAACCGCGCTCATCACTCGGGGTCTGGTGGAGATGCAGCGTCTGGGGGCGGCGCTGGGTGCCGATGCCAAAACCTTTATGGGGATGGCGGGGCTCGGGGATCTGGTGCTCACCTGTACCGACAACCAGTCGCGCAACCGTCGCTTCGGGCTGGCCCTCGGGGCTGGCAAGGATGTGAACACAGCCATGACCGAGATCGGTCAGGTGGTGGAGGGGTATCGCAACACCAAAGAGGTGCATCTGCTGGCGGCCCGCTGCGGCGTCGAGATGCCCATCTGCGAGCAGATCTTCAAGGTGCTTTACGAGGGTAAGAACCCGAAAGAGGCGGCCATCGCCCTGCTGTCGCGAGACAAGAAGGACGAGTAATCTGCCGATTGCCCATGCAAAAGGCCCCGCCAGATGGCGGGGCCTTTTCTTTGCTGCAAGGGCTGCAAATCAGTAGTAGGAGTGGTCGCCGCGCTGGTGCTCGGTGGCGTCTTTCACACCGTTGAGCTCACCCGGGAACTTCTCCAGCAGCTGCTTCTCGATTCCCTCTTTCAGGGTGTAATCGACCATGGAGCAACCGTTGCAACCGCCGCCAAACTGCAGGATGGCCAGTTTGTCTTCAGTCAGCTCGACCAGGGTGACCTTGCCACCGTGACCGGCCAGCATGGGGTTCACTTCGGACATCAACACGTACTCGATGCGCTCGATCAGCGGCGCGTCGTCGGCCACTTTACGCATCTTGGCGTTCGGTGCTTTCAGGGTGAGCTGGGAGCCCATCTGATCGGTCACGAAGTCGATGGTGGCATCCACCAGGAAGGGGGCGCTCAGGGGATCGACCATGCAGTCGAAGCCGCTGAAGGGCAGGTGTTGATCTTCCGGGTCCACGGCATCGGGCGGGCAATACGATACGCCACACTCGGCATTCTGGGTTCCCGGATTGACCACAAACACCCGGATATTGGTGCCATCAGGCTGTTTTTCCAGCAGTTTACGGAAATGGGCCTGGGCGGCGTCGGAAATGCTGATCATCACTATCCTCATAAACCTGAGTGTACGACTAGGGTATTCATGATAACGCGGTTATTAATGCTTGGGTAGCATGCCGATGGCTACTTGCTGTGCCGCAGGGTACGACAGATCGCCCACACTTCTACCTTTGTGATGCCGCTCTCATGGAGCAGACGGCTGAGCTGACCGGCGGTGGCGCCTGTGGTCACAACGTCATCGAGCAGGGCGACATGGCGATAGTGGTGGGGGCGGATCCGGAATGCCCCGCGCAGATTGCGCCGCCGCTGCCCGGCGCTCAAGGTTGTTTGTTGCGGGGTCGCCTTGATGCGTTGCAACAGAGTGTTGTCGCAGGGAATACCGGTGAACTCGCCAAGGGCTTGTGCGATCTCCTCCGCCTGATTGAACCCACGCCGCCACTGCCGCCACCAGTGCAGGGGAACCGGAATGATCGCCTCCGGCGGCTCGCAGCCATCCAGATGATCGGCCAAGAGGCGTGCCAGTAGCGGTGCCAGCAGGATCTGACCGGAATATTTGAGCCGGGGGATCAGCATGGGGTAGGGGGCCCGGTAGTCGCCAATCACCTGCAACCGCTCCCAGGGGGGAGGTCTGCGCTGGCAGCGACCACAGACCGGTATGCTCTCTTCTATACAGGCAGCCAGCGGTGCGGCGCAGAGGCGGCATCTTAGCTCTGATTGATGCAACGCCTGCCGACACCAGCTGCAGAGCAGGGGCTCGTTGTCGCAAGGCTGATGGCAGAGCAGGCAACTCCCTTGCCAGTCACCGTGGCTGCCGAGCAGCGGGCTTGCTTTAGCTAGCAGTCGCTTTAACATGCTGACCCCAAGAGCATGAACAGGGATCTTGAGTCTAGATGAGCATATCGGTAGAGCAGTTTGGCCAGGGGCCCGATCTGGTGCTGTTGCACGGTTGGGGGATGAACGGCGCGGTCTGGCATGGCATTGCCCAACAGTTGGCGTCCCACTATCGGGTTCATCTGGTGGATTTGCCCGGCTTTGGCAACAGCCTGCTGGCAGACGAGGTGGATTACAGCCTGCCCTGGCTTGCCGAGCAGGTGGCTGCTATCTTGCCGCAGAATTGCCATCTGCTTGGCTGGTCGCTCGGCGGTCTGGTGGCAAGCCAGTTGGCGCTGACTCATCCCGATCGGTTGCACTCCCTGATCACCGTGGCCAGCTCTCCCTGCTTTATGGCGCGGGACGAGTGGCCCGGAATTGCCCCCAAGGTGCTGACCGGTTTCAACCAGATGCTGGCGGGGGATTTTCGCCAGACCATAGAGCGCTTTCTGGCGATCCAAGCAATGGGCAGTGAACATGCCCGGGACGATATCCGTCAGTTGCGCCACTGGCTGGCCGAGCGGCCGGCGCCCGAGTTTGCCGCACTCGAGGCCGGACTGAGGCTGTTGGCCGAGATTGATCTGCGCGAACCGCTGCTGGAGCTGGATCTGCCCTGGTTGCGGATCTATGGGCGACTGGATTCATTGGTACCCAAGGCGGCCATTCCCCTGCTGGATGATCTCTACCCTGCCAGCCGCAGCGTGACCCTTAATAAGGCCTCACACGCACCTTTTATCTCCCACCCTGACGAATTCATTGAAATCGTTCGAGATTTTGTTGGCTAAAAAACAGCCGGCAAGCTTCATTAATCCTCTGGTCTGGCGGATAATTAAGCTGTGACCAGAGGAGTAACACCATGCGTATTGATTCTGCTTTCAACAGCGGGGTTCAGGGATTTCAGCGAGCCGAGCAGATTGCCGACAAGGCATCCAATCAGATCGCCAGCCTCAACACCCCCAGCGGGGATCAGGTGCAAGTGACCGATGAGCTTGTCAATCTCAAGGTGGCCGAGCAGCAGGCTGGCGCTTCAGCCAAGGTAGTGCAGACCGCCAGCGAGATGATGGGAACCCTGATCGACATCCGGGTGTGAGATGAACATCAATGTCAGTCTGCCCCCCCTTATCCCGACACAGCTGCAACCCCAGGTGGAAGCGGCGAGGACGGATAATCGCCGGGCAGAACTGATCCCGCAGGCCCGAGCGGGCCAAGCTTCCGTTGCCGAATCTGAAGTCGGCTCCCAGAAAGAGAAATCCAAAGCCGGTCAGGCCTCCAGCAATCAGACCTCCCAGAACAGCCGTGAAACCGGACAATTAGCGCCGACGACACTGCCAGACAATCGCTTTGTCGAGGCCACCGGTGAGGATGGGCAGCGCAAGCAGCAAGATCCCAAACAACAGGAGCAGCAACAGCGGCAAGAGCAGCAGGTTCAGGATCTTGTCGAGCGTGACAAGGAGGTGCGTACTCACGAGCAGGCGCACCAGTCTGCGGGTGGAGAGTACGCCAGCTCGCCCACCTATCAGTTTACGCAAGGGCCGGATGGCAAGCGTTATGCGACGGGTGGCGAAGTCCAGATCGATACCAGTGTCGTACCCGGTGACCCTGCCGCTACCATCGCCAAGATGCAGCAGATCCGCACTGCAGCGCTGGCGCCTGCCGAGCCTTCTGCGCAGGATCTGGCCGTCGCGCGCAGCGCCGCCGCCAGTGAAGCCAAGGCACGCAAAGAGCTGATGGCCGAGCAGAGCGCGAAATCGGGCGGTGTGCTGAGTGCCTATATGGACAAGCGCAACAGCGTCATCGCTGGCCACTATCGACAGGCTGTCAGCCCGGCCTCGACCCAGTCCCTCAGTCTGCATATCTGAATCCCCCTCACCAAACTTTCAGCTGCTTTGCCTGTTTTGCAACTAACCTGAAGATCAGGCCCATTCCAATTTCACAGGAGCTGTCATGCATTTCGATGAAGTCAAAGCGGAAGATTTCACCACCTTCTCCCGTGTACCGCCCCCCCACCTGCAGATGGAGCAGTTTCTGATGCAGCTCGGGGGAGGGGGAACTGAAGGAACCAGTTTCAAAAAGAAAGTGATGCTGGCGGCTGGCTGGAGCCACACTGGCGTCGTCTCTTACGGCAAGTATCCGCAAGAGGCCTGCAAGGCATTCAACCGACTTCGGGAGGTGCTGGCCCAGCATGGAGAGCCCGAGAGTATTCTTGCTGCCCTGACGCAGTGATCCTGAGCTTCGCGTGTAAAAAAGCCCCTTGCGGGGCTTTTTGCATTCAGAGGCGTTCCGGACGGTTTCGTTACTTTTTCGCTTTGGAGAGCGCTGCCGCGAAGGCGTTGCCCATAGCACCACCCATAGGGGGGCTTTGGCGCGGCTCATTTCTTGGTTTGGTGTTGCCAGCACTGCTGTTGCGCGCTTCAGCCGGCTTGCGGGCGGGTTGCCCTGCCTTTTCGTCGAGGCGCATGGTCAGACTGATCCGCTTGCGCGGGGCGTCCACTTCCAGCACCTTGACCCGCACAATGTCGCCCGCCTTGACCACCTCACGGGGATCCTTGACGAAACGGTCGGTCAGGGAGGAGATGTGCACCAGACCGTCCTGATGAACACCGATATCGACGAAGGCGCCGAAGTTGGTGACGTTGGTGACTACACCTTCCAGTACCATCTCTGGCACCAGGTCGCTGATCTGCTCCACACCTTCCTTGAAGGTCGCGGTTTTGAACTCGGGGCGCGGGTCGCGGCCCGGCTTGTCCAGCTCGCCGATGATGTCGGTGACGGTAGGTACGCCGAATTGCTCATCGGTGTAATCGGCCGGTTTCAGGCTGCGCAGCAGGCTGCTGTTGCCGAGCAGGCTCTCCACGGTCTGTTCCAGCTTGGCGAGGATCCGCTCCACGACCGGATAGGACTCCGGGTGTACCGCTGAGCTGTCGAGGGGATTGCTGCCGCCGCGAATGCGCAGGAAGCCGGCGCACTGTTCGAAGGCTTTGGGGCCGAGTCGGCTCACTTTCAGCAACTGCTGACGGCTCTTGAAGGCACCGTGCTCATCCCGGTAGGCGACGATGTTCTGGGCCAGCGTCTGGGAGAGACCGGAAACCCGATTGAGCAGGGCGACCGAGGCGGTGTTCACATCCACCCCGACCGCGTTCACGCAATCCTCGACCACGGCATCCAGCCGGCGGGCCAGCTGGCTTTGGCCAACATCGTGCTGATACTGGCCCACCCCGATGCTCTTGGGGTCGATTTTGACCAGCTCTGCCAGCGGGTCTTGCAGGCGGCGGGCGATGGAGACGGCACCACGGATCGAGACGTCGAGATCCGGGAACTCTTGGGAGGCGAGCTCGGAGGCGGAGTAGACAGAGGCCCCTGCCTCGCTCACCACTATCTTCTGCGCCTTGGCGGCGGGGTAGCGTTCGAACAGGTCGCTCACCAGCCGGTCGGTCTCCCGCGAAGCGGTGCCGTTGCCAATACTGATGAGCTCGACCTTGTGTTTCTGGCACAGCTCGCTCAGGGTCTTGAGGCTCTGATCAATCTGGCGTTTTGGTTCGAACGGATAGATGGTGGCGTGATCGACCAGCTTGCCGGTGGCATCCACCACGGCAACCTTGACCCCGGTGCGGATGCCCGGATCCAGCCCCATGGTGCAGCGCATGCCCGCCGGGGCCGCCATCAGCAGATCCTTGAGGTTCATGGCGAACACCTTGATCGCCTCCTCCTCTGCCGATTCGCGGATACGGCCGATCAGCTCGGTCTCCATCTGAAGCGACAACTTGATCTTCCAGGTCCAGCTCACCACCCCTTGCAGCCATTTGTCGGCCGGGCGGTTCTGCAGATTGAGCTTGAGGTGGTGGGCAATGATCCCTTCGCAGGGGCTGGCACTCTCATCGTCACCGGTGACCAGCGCCAGATTGAGGATCCCTTCATTGCGGCCGCGCAGCATGGCCAGCACCCGGTGGGAGGGGGCCTTGTGCAGTGGTTCGTCGTGTTCGAAGTAATCCTTGAACTTGGCCCCTTCCTGCTCCTTGCCTGCCACCACGCGGGCGCGCAGGGTGGCATTTTGCCACAGGTAGTCGCGCAGCTTCTCCAGCAGGTCGGCCTGTTCGGCGAAGCGCTCCATCAGGATATAGCGGGCGCCGTCGAGAGCGGCCTTGCTGTCGGCAATGCCCTGTTCGGGATTGAGGAAGGCGGCCGCCGCTTGCTCGGGATCCTGCATCGGGTCACTGAGCAGCAGGTTGGCCAGCGGCTCCAACCCGGCTTCGATCGCCATCTGCCCCTTGGTGCGACGCTTGGGCTTGTAGGGGAGGTAGAGGTCTTCCAGTCGGGTCTTGCTGTCGGCGCCATTCAATTCGCGCATCAGCTCGGGGGTCAGTTTGCCCTGCTCCTCGATGGAGCGAATGATCACCTGACGGCGATCTTCCAGTTCACGCAGATAGCCGAGGCGGCTCTCCAGAGTACGTAGCTGGCTGTCGTCCAGACCGCCGGTCACCTCTTTACGGTAACGGGCGATAAAGGGCACGGTCGAGCCTTCATCCAGCAGGCGCACTGCGGCCTGCACCTGCTCCGGGCGAGCATTGAGCTCACCGGCAATCTGTCTCTCTATGGTTTGCATCATGATGTTGTTGAGGGCCTCTGTGGTCGAGTCCGCGCCATCAGGCGCCAAGTGTGAGCACTATATGGGGTCGTGTTGCGGGATGCCACCCTGCGCCGGGGTCTGCACCAGTCAGACTGATAAAGTCGCAGGGGGGACGTTTATCTTGCCATTGCACCAGTGACTCAGGATGTGCCTGTGGCAAGCAGTCCGGCTATTTGGGGTAGCTGATCTCGTTGATATACCAGCAGACGTCACCAACTGGCGTACGGACGATGGCTTCATCGCCGACCTCTTTCTTGAGCAGGGCGCGGGCCATGGGGGAGTCGATGGAGATGTAATCCTTGCGCTCGAAGATCTCGTCATAGCCGACGATGCGAAAGCGCTTGGTCTCGCCCTCTTCGTTTTCCACCTCGACCCAGGCGCCGAAGAAGACCTTGCCCTCCTGCGCGGGGGCATAGTCGACGATCCCCAGCTCTTCGAGACATTTGCGCAGGTAACGCACCCGCCGATCGATCTCCCGCAACCGCTTCTTGTTGTACTGGTAGTCGGCATTTTCGCTGCGATCCCCCAGACTGGCGGCCCATGCCACCTTTCTGGTTACCTCGGGGCGCTCCTGACGCCAGAGGAAATCGAGCTCTTCTTTCAGCTTGTTGTAGCCTTCGCGGGTGATCAGCTTTGTCTTCATGGTGATGCGGACCTGGTCAAAGAGGGGTATTCATCGCTAACTGCTCGGGAATATTAGCTTTTGTCCTCTTGCTGTCGAGGGAAATCGTGATGGCTCAGCTGGCGCCATTCAGGGAGTAGCTGGCCAGCGCAGCGACTTGATGGCCGTCACGCTCTCGGGACGGGTAATAACCGGTAACATATTTGTGCTTTGCTCCCGCTATATCCCCCCCTAGTATTGGGGGCAGCTAAAGAATGAAGAGGCAAAGCAATGAGTCAGCAGCAATACAAGGTCCTGGTCGTGGACGATGACCTGAAATTACGTTCCCTGTTGGAACGCTATCTCACCGAGCAGGGATTCGTAGTGCGCGGCGTGGCCAATGGCGAGCAGGCCGATCGCTTGTTGACTCGTGAAAACTTCAGCCTGATGGTGCTCGACCTGATGTTGCCGGGGGAGGATGGGCTCTCCATCTGCCGTCGTCTGCGGGAAGCGGGCAACCAGATCCCGGTGCTGATGCTCACCGCTAAGGGGGATGAAGTGGATCGCATCGTCGGGCTCGAGATGGGGGCCGATGACTATCTGCCCAAGCCGTTCAACCCCCGCGAACTGCTGGCGCGGATCCGTGCCGTGCTGCGCCGTCATACCGTCGAGCTGCCGGGGGCACCCTCTGCTGCAGAGAAAGTGGTCAACTTCGGTGCCTTCCAGCTCAATCTGGCGACCCGCGAGCTGAGCCGGGATGGTGAGCCGATGGCGCTCACCAGCGGTGAATTTGCGGTGCTCAAGGTACTGGTCAGTCATCCGCGCGAGCCGCTCTCCCGCGACAAGCTGATGAATCTGGCCCGTGGCCGCGAATACACCGCCACCGAGCGCAGCATCGACGTGCAGGTCTCTCGCCTGCGCCGCCTGCTGGAGCAGGATCCGGCCCAGCCCCGCTATCTGCAGACCGTCTGGGGTCTGGGGTATGTGTTCGTGCCAGATGGTGACGGTGCATGAAAAAGGTCGGCAGCATGTTCTCGCGCATGCTCTGGTTTCTGGCCGCCGTTCTGGTGGTCTATCAAGCAGTCTCCTACGTCACCTTCTATAACTATCTGCTGGCGCCAACCGTCAAGCAGATCAGTCACTTGCTGGCCAATCAGGTCAAGCTGATCTTTCCGGTCAACACTGAACAACTGGCGCTGAGCGAAGATGCCGAGGCGCTGGTCTATGTGACGACCGGTACCGATATCTATACCCAGAGCGAGGCGGTGCAGCATGGCTTCAACGAGGCCAAGCCGTACCCTTATCTGGAGGAGAACATCAGTCGCGAGCTGGGTGGCCCGGCCAAGGTGCGGGTCGAGATCCAGGATCACTACATCATCTGGATCCAGCCGCCGCAGGCCAGCAAAATCTGGGTGCGGATCCCGCTGACCGAGATTGAAGATGACGATATCGAACCCCTCATCATCTATCTGAGCGTGCTGCTGGTGATCACCCTGTTTGCGGCCTGGCGCTTTGCCCGGCAGTTGGTGCGCCCGCTCGAGGATCTCGAGGCTGGTGCCGTTGCTGTTGCCAGAGGCCATTTCCCCGAGGCGCTGGGGGAGCTGGGCTCAAGGGAGGTGCGGCGACTGACCCGCACCTTCAACCATATGTCCCACTCCATCAAGAGCCTGATCGAAGAGCGTAATTTGATGATGGCGGGGGTTTCCCACGATCTGCGTACCCCGCTGACCCGCATCCGGCTGGCGACCGAGATGATGTCCTCCGGTGACGAGTACCTCAAGGAGAGCATCAACGCCGACATCGATGAGTCCAATGCCATCATCGATCAGTTCATCGATTACATCCGCCCGGATGAGGGGCAGGATTTGGAGCCTATCGACCTGACCCAGCTGGTGCACGATACCTTGCTGATCTACTCGGAGCAGGGACTGGAAGTTGATCTGGCGCTGCCGCAAGAGGCGGTGCGGGTGGCCTGCAATCCGGTCAGTATCCGGCGGGTGTTGAACAACCTCTCAAGCAACTCGCAGCGTTATGGGGCGAGCCGCTTGCATGCCGAGCTGAAGGACGATGGGCACTGGGTGCGCCTGCGTCTCTCCGATGATGGCCCCGGCATTCCGGAGCAGGACTATTCCCGGGTGCTCAAGCCGTTTACTCAGGGGAATGTGGCGCGGACCGTCGGCGGCAGTGGCTTGGGGTTGGCCATCGTGGCCAAGATAGTCGCCCAGCACCATGGCACTATCCGGTTGGGAAGTTCGGATCTCGGCGGCCTGCTGGTCGAGATGCGGCTGCCGAAACATCAGCCACAGGAGTGGATGGATTGAGAGAAGGGCGTATCCGTGGATACGCCCTTCTGCATGGTCAGCTCTTGGTTTCGACTGATGCTCGATAGCGTTTACCGTACTTGAGCTGCTGGATCAGCAGGGCGGCAACGATGAGCGCCAACCCGATGGGGGTGGCCGGATGGATGGTTTCGCCGATCAACAGATTGAGCAGCACCAGTGAGGCAAACGGCGAGATGAAAATGAGGTTGCTGATGGGGGCCGTGTTGGTGGCATGGCGCAGCGCCATCAGCCAGAGCACGAAACCGAAGCCCATTTCGAACAGTCCCACATAGATGGCACCAGCCCATCCCTGCCAGGCGGTCATGGCAAAATCGGAGAGCAACCAGGTTGCAACGACGATAAAAGGCAGGCTGATCATAAAGCCGAGCAACAGGCTGACGATGGGATCGCCCTGATTGCGGGTGTTGAGGATCCAGTAGCTGGCCCAGATGAGGGTCGAGACCAGCGCCAGCGTCACGCCGAGGGGGCTGTCGAACTGAAGGCCGAATACATCCCCTCTGGTGGCGATCACCAGCGCGCCAAAATACCCCAGCACGATAGCGACGCCATCACGCCGACGCAGCTTCTGGCCGAGGAAGGGGACGGCCAGCAGACTGAGGGTAATGGCCCAGGTGTAGTTGAGGGTTTGTGCCTGCTGGGCAGGCAGCAGATCATAGGCTTTGAACAGCAACAGGTAATAGAGAAAGGGATTCAGCACGCCCAGAGTCAGGTAGTAGAAAGGGCGGGCCTTGATGTAGCTCCCCAGCAGCGGCAGTTTGCCCTGTTTGGCGACGACGGCTGTCAGCGTGAGAGTCGAGGTGAAGGCGGCCACAAGCAACAGTTGCACAGGTTCGAAATAGGCGAGGGAGATCTTGAAGGCTGTGGCGACCGTCGACCAGAGGGCAACGGCGCAAAGGCCATACTGATAGGCTTTCTTTTGATCTTTGAGCATGGGATGTCGTTCCACTGACAGAGGCAAGCGCACAGTCTACCAGTCTGCTTGTAACATTGTCGTTACCTTGGTGTTGGCAGCAGAGTGCGTTGCCGCAGGCGAGATCCATCTGTCACATAAAACTGCGCATAATCTGTTCGCTCTCCCTTGCGCAAATTTGAAAAATCCGTATAATCCCCTCCGCTTACCCATGAGGTAAGCCAGACGATATGTCTGCTGCTGAGTTTCCTGTTTACAGGAGCCAGCCATACAGTCCTCCCGATATGGGGGGAAACGTGAAAAATCACACCTCTGGCGGGAGCAATCTCGGTCGGGCGGTGTTGATTTATGTTCTTTTATCTATTGGAGCTCTGTCAATGCAGAACCAAAGAATCCGTATCCGCCTGAAGGCTTTTGATCATCGCCTGATTGATCAATCCACTGCGGAAATCGTTGAAACTGCTAAGCGCACTGGCGCGCAGGTTCGCGGTCCTATTCCGCTGCCGACTCGCAAAGAGCGCTTCACCGTCCTGATCTCCCCGCACGTCAACAAAGATGCGCGTGATCAGTACGAGATCCGCACTCACAAGCGTCTGGTAGACATCGTTGAGCCGACTGACAAGACCGTAGACGCCCTGATGCGTCTGGATCTGGCAGCTGGTGTAGACGTCCAGATCAGCCTGGGTTAATTACGGAAAGAGGTTGATAACAATGACAATCGGTCTTGTAGGTCGCAAAGTGGGTATGACTCGCATCTTCACTGAAGATGGCGTTTCTATCCCGGTGACTGTTATCGAAGTTGAAGCTAACCGTGTAACTCAGGTCAAATCTGTAGAAACCGACGGCTACAACGCTATTCAGGTTACCACTGGCGCCAAGAAAGCCAGCCGTGTGACCAAGCCGGAAGCTGGCCACTTCGCCAAAGCTGGTGTAGAAGCCGGTCGCGGTCTGTGGGAATTCCGCCTGAACAACGGTGAAACTTTCACTGTTGGTAGCGAGCTGAAAGTAGATCTTCTCGCTGACGTTAAGCTGGTAGACGTTACCGGCACATCCAAAGGTAAGGGCTTTGCTGGTACTGTTAAGCGCCACAACTTCCGCACCCAGGATATGACCCACGGTAACTCCTTGTCTCACCGCGTTCCGGGTTCTATCGGTCAGAACCAGACTCCGGGTCGTGTATTCAAGGGCAAAAAGATGGCTGGTCACATGGGTGCTGAGCGTGTAACGACTCAGAACCTGGAACTGGTTCGTGTTGACGCTGAACGCAACCTGCTGCTCATCAAAGGTGCAGTACCGGGTGCAACCAACGGCAACGTGATCGTCAAACCTGCCGTCAAAGCGTAACGTCTGAGGAGATAGTAATGGAATTGGTAATGAAAGACGCCAAGAGCGCTCTTGAAGTTTCCGAGACTACCTTCGGGCGCGAATTCAACGAAGCTCTGGTTCACCAGGTCGTCGTTGCATATGCCGCTGGTGCCCGTCAGGGTACTCGTGCGCAGCTGACTCGCTCTGAAGTGTCTGGTGGCGGCAAAAAGCCGTGGCGTCAGAAGGGTACTGGTCGTGCCCGTGCTGGCTCCATCCGTTCGCCCATCTGGCGTTCCGGTGGTGTGACTTTTGCTGCTAAGCCGCAAGATCACAGCCAGAAAGTAAACAAGAAGATGTACCGCGGCGCTATCCGTAGCATTCTGTCCGAGCTGGTACGTCAAGAGCGCCTGATCGTTGTTGAGAAGTTCGGCATCGAAGCTCCGAAGACCAAAGAACTGATCGCCAAGCTGAAAGAAATGGAACTGACTGACGTTCTGATCGTGACTGCTGAAGTCGATGAGAACCTGTTCCTGGCTGCTCGCAACCTGTACAAAGTTGACGTGCGTGACGTTGCCGGTATCGACCCGGTCAGCCTGATCGCTTTCGACAAGGTTCTGATGACTGCTGACGCAGTTAAGCAAATCGAGGAGATGCTGGCATGATCCGTGAAGAGCGTCTGCTGAAAGTTCTGAAGGCTCCGCACATCTCTGAAAAGAGCACCATGGTTGCAGAAAAGCAGAACACTATCGTGTTCAAAGTTGCTGTTGATGCTACCAAGGCGGAAGTCAAAGCTGCAGTTGCGAAACTGTTCGAGGTCGAAGTTGAGACCGTCCGTACCCTGAACATGAAGGGTAAGACCAAGCGCGCAGGTGCACGCGTAGGCCGTCGTTCCGATTGGAAAAAGGCTTATGTGACCCTGAAAGCTGGTCAGGACATCGACTTCATGGGCGCAGCCGAGTAAGAGGAGTTCTCAAAAATGGCAATCGTTAAGTGCAAGCCTACTTCTCCGGGCCGCCGCCACGTCGTCAAGATCGTCAATCAAGAGCTGTACAAGGGCAAGCCCTTCGCCGCTCTGCTGGACAGCAAAAGCAAGTCCGGTGGTCGTAACAACAACGGCCGTATCACTACCCGTCATATCGGTGGTGGTCACAAGCAGCACTACCGTATCGTCGACTTCAAGCGCGACAAAGACGGTATCCCGGCTAAAGTAGAGCGCCTGGAATACGATCCGAACCGTACCGCTAACATCGCTCTGGTGTTGTATGCAGACGGTGAGCGTCGTTACATCCTGGCTCCGAAAGGCCTGAAAGCTGGTGACGCGATCGCTTCTGGTGCTGATGCAGCCATCAAGGTAGGTAACGCCCTGCCGATGCGCAACATCCCGGTTGGTTCTACCGTTCACGCTGTAGAGATGAAACCTGGTAAAGGTGCACAGCTGGCTCGTTCCGCTGGTACTTTCATCCAGATCCTGGCTCGTGAAGGTAACTATGTAACTCTGCGTCTGCGTTCCGGCGAAGTACGTAAAGTTCTGGCCGAGTGCCGCGCTACCATCGGTGAAGTCGGTAACTCCGAGCACATGTTGCGTCAACTGGGTAAAGCCGGTGCAAACCGCTGGCGTGGTATTCGTCCGACCGTTCGCGGTATGGCGATGAACCCGGTTGACCACCCGCACGGTGGTGGTGAGGGTCGTAACAAGGGCATGCAGCCTGTGTCCCCATGGGGCCAGAAGGCTAAAGGCTTCAAGACCCGTAAGAACAAGCGTACCGACAAGTACATCGTACGTCGTCGTAACAAGTAATTGTTAACATAGAGGAATCACCATGCCACGTTCTCTCAAGAAGGGTCCATTTATTGACCTGCACTTGCTGAAGAAGGTAGAGAAAGCGGTGGAAAGCGGGGATAAAAAGCCGGTTAAAACCTGGTCCCGTCGTTCAATGATCATCCCGAACATGATCGGTTTGACCATCGCTGTCCATAATGGTCGTCAGCACGTTCCGGTTTTCGTTACCGAAGAAATGATCGGTCACAAACTGGGTGAATTCGCACCGACTCGTACTTATCGCGGCCATGCTGCTGATAAGAAGGCTAAGAAGCGCTAAGGGATAAATGATGGAAGCTATCGCTAAACACCGTTATGCCCGTACTTCTGCCCAGAAAGCTCGTCTGGTAGCCGATCAAGTACGTGGTCTGTCCGTAGACAAGGCTCTGAATATCCTGACCTTCAGCCCGAAAAAGGCTGCAGTGCTGGTTAAGAAAGTGCTGGAATCTGCCATTGCAAACGCTGAGCACAACGAAGGCGCCGATATCGACGCGCTGCGTGTTGCTACTATCATGGTCGACGAAGGTCCCTCCATGAAGCGCATCCGTCCGCGTGCCAAAGGTCGTGCGGATCGTATCCTCAAGCGTACCGCTCACATCACTGTAGTGGTATCCGACGCTAAGGCTGGGAGATAAGCAATGGGTCAGAAAGTACATCCTAATGGCATTCGCCTGGGTATTACCAAGCCTTGGAATTCTACCTGGTTCGCGAACACCAAAGACTTCGCTGACAACCTGTACAGCGATTTTCAAGTACGCCAGTTCCTGACCAAGGAACTGAAAAACGCGTCCTTGTCCAAGATCACCATTGAGCGTCCGGCCAAGAGCATCCGTGTGACCATTCACACCGCTCGTCCGGGTGTTGTCATCGGTAAGAAAGGCGAAGACGTTGAGAAGCTGCGCAAAGCTGTAGCCACTATTGCTGGCGTGCCTGCTCAGATCAACATTTCCGAAGTCCGCAAGCCGGAGCTGGATGGCAAACTGGTTGCCGACAGCATCACTTCCCAGCTGGAGCGTCGTGTAATGTTCCGTCGTGCTATGAAGCGCGCCGTACAGAACGCAATGCGCCTGGGTGCCAAGGGCATCAAAGTGGAAGTTTCCGGTCGTCTGGGCGGCGCTGAAATCGCGCGTACCGAATGGTACCGTGAAGGTCGTGTGCCGTTGCACACCCTGCGTGCCGACATCGACTACGCAACTTCTGAAGCCCACACCACTTACGGTGTGATCGGCGTTAAAGTTTGGATCTTCAAGGGCGAAGTTCTGGGCGGTCTGGCTGCTGTTAACGCTGCCGCTGCTCAAGAGCAAGCTCCTGCAAAGCCCAAGCGTGACAACAAGCGCCGCGCTGCTAAGTAAGGAGATTCGGTAAATGTTGCAACCTAAGCGTACTAAATTCCGCAAGACCCACAAGGGTCGTAACCGCGGTCTGGCCACCTCTGGTAACGAAGTATCCTTCGGTACCTTTGGCCTGAAGGCGACATCCCGTGGTCAACTGACTGCTCGTCAAATCGAAGCAGCCCGTCGTGCCATGACCCGTCACGTTAAGCGTCAAGGTAAGATCTGGATCCGTGTGTTCCCGGACAAGCCCATCACCGAAAAGCCCCTCGAAGTTCGTATGGGTAAAGGTAAGGGTAACGTGGAATACTGGGTTTGCCCGATCCAGCCTGGCAAGGTTCTGTACGAGATGGACGGTGTACCTGAGGCTCTGGCGCGTGAAGCGTTTGCCCTGGCCGCAGCTAAGCTGTCTGTTCAGACCACTTTCGTAATTAAGACGGTGATGTGATGAAAGCCCAAGATCTGCGTCAAAAGAGCGTCGAAGAACTGAACCAGGAGCTGCTGGGCCTGCTGCGCGAGCAATTCAACATGCGCATGCAAGCGTCCACCGGCCAGCTGGCTCAGACTCACACTCTGAAACAAGTGCGTCGTGACGTCGCACGTATCAAGACTGTACTGACTGAGAAGGCAGGTGCGTAATGACTGACAAGATCCGTACTCTGCAAGGTCGTGTAATCAGCGACAAGATGGACAAGTCCATCACTGTTGCTATCGAGCGTAAGGTAAAGCACCCGATCTACGGTAAGATCATCAAGCGCACTACCAAGCTGCACGTGCATGACGAAAACAACGAGTGCAAAGCTGGCGACCTCGTGGAAATCCGCGAATGCCGCCCGCTGTCCAAGACCAAGTCCTGGACCCTGGTTGCCGTTGTAGAAAAGGCCTAATCGGTACTTTGTAGTCCAAGCGGCCCCTTTCAGGGGCCGTTTGTTTTTTAGGCTACCTTTTCTGAAAATCCTGTGTTATAGTTTCGCGCCTTTTGAAGGCAGCCAGATCCCATTAGGGATAAGAAGTAAACAAAGCGGAGCACTAAGATGATCCAGATGCAAAGTATGCTGGGTGTTGCCGACAACTCCGGCGCTCGCAGTGTAATGTGTATTAAGGTTCTGGGTGGCTCGCACCGCCGTTACGCCGGCATCGGCGACATCATCAAGGTTTCCATCAAGGAAGCCATTCCTCGCGGTAAAGTGAAGAAAGGTGATGTGTATAACGCGGTGGTCGTACGCACCCGTAAAGGCGTTCGTCGTCCGGACGGCTCTGTCATCCGTTTCGACAACAATGCGGCTGTGTTGCTTAACAACAACCAACAGCCAATCGGTACTCGTATTTTTGGCCCGGTGACCCGTGAACTGCGTAATGAGAAGTTCATGAAGATTGTGTCCCTGGCACCCGAAGTACTGTAAGGAGTCGAACGATGGCAGCTAAAATCCGTCGCGAAGACGAAGTGATTGTTCTTACCGGCAAAGACAAGGGCAAGCGTGGCAAAGTCACTCAAGTCCTGATTGCAAAAGGTAAGGTAATCGTGGAAGGCATCAACCAGGTGAAGAAACACCAGAAGCCGGTACCCGCACTGGGTCAGGCTGGCGGTATCGTCACCAAAGAAGCCCCCATCGATGTATCAAACGTAGCGCTGTTCAACTCTGCCACTGGCAAAGCTGACCGCGTTGGTTTCCGGATTGAAGACGGCAAAAAAGTCCGTTTCTTCAAATCCACCGGCGAACTTGTGAAGTAATTGGAGTTTAACGATGGCGAAACTGCATGATTACTACAAATCCGATGTAGTAAATGAACTGTCCAAGCAGTTCGGTTACAAGACTATCATGCAAGTCCCTCGGATCGAGAAAATCACCCTGAACATGGGTGTTGGTGAAGCGATCTCTGACAAGAAATTGCTGGAAAATGCTGCTGCCGATATGGCTGCTATTTCCGGTCAGAAGCCGCTGATCACCAAAGCTCGCAAATCTGTTGCGGGCTTCAAGATTCGTGAAGGCTACCCGATAGGTTGTAAAGTAACCCTGCGTGGCGAGCGTATGTGGGAGTTCCTGGAACGGCTGATCTGCATCTCCGTACCGCGTATCCGTGACTTCCGTGGCCTGAACGCTAAAGCGTTCGACGGTCGTGGTAACTACTCCATGGGCGTGCGTGAGCAGATCATCTTCCCGGAAATCGACTATGACAAAGTCGATCGCGTCCGTGGTCTGGATATCACCATCACCACTTCCGCGAATACCGATGAAGAAGGCCGTGCTCTGCTGGCTGCCTTTAACTTCCCATTCCGCAAGTAAGGTTAGGGTTATGGCTAAAACATCCATGAAAGCGCGCGAAGCAAAGCGTGCCAAGCTGGTAGCCAAGTACGCGACCAAGCGTGCCGAGCTGAAAGCTATCATCGTTGACATGAACGCTTCTGAAGAAGCGCGTTGGGATGCTGTACTGCAACTGCAACAGCTGCCCCGTGATTCCAGTCCGTCCCGCCAGCGTAACCGTTGCAATATTACTGGTCGTCCGCACGGTTTCCTGCGCAAGTTTGGCCTGTCTCGCATCAAGGTGCGTGAGCATGCCATGAAGGGCGAAATTCCGGGCCTGAAGAAGGCTTCTTGGTAACGAATCTCGGGAGTTAGACTTATGAGCATGCAAGATCCGATCGCGGACATGCTGACCCGCATCCGTAACGGTCAGGCGGCGAGCAAAGTTGCGGTTTCCATGCCTTCTTCCAAGCTGAAAGTGGCTATTGCCAAAGTGCTGAAAGAAGAAGGTTACATCGCTGGCTACTCTGTAGCTGGTGACGTGAAGCCGGAACTGGAAATTGAACTGAAATATTTCCAGGGCAAGCCAGTTGTAGAACTGATCCAACGCGTAAGCCGTCCAGGCCTGCGTATTTACAAGCGCACTACTGATCTGCCGAAAGTTATGGGCGGTCTCGGTGTTGCTATCGTGTCCACGTCTAAAGGTGTGATGACTGACCGTGCTGCTCGCAAAGCAAGCATGGGCGGTGAGATCATCTGCTACGTCGCTTAATAGGAGGTAGGAAATGTCTCGTGTTGCTAAGGCACCCGTCACTATTCCTGCTGGCGTAGAGGTGACTCTGAACGGCCAGGAACTGACCATCAAAGGTGGTAAAGGTTCTCTGGTTCGCTCTATTCACGCCGGTGTAGAAGTGACCAAAGAAGACAATGTACTGAAGTTCGCCCCGCGCGCCAGCATCGCTGGTGCTGACGCTCAGGCCGGTACTGCCCGTGCATTGGTCAACAACATGGTAATCGGTGTTACCCAAGGCTTCGAGCGCAAGCTGCAGCTGGTTGGTGTAGGTTATAAAGCCTCCATCAAGGGCAATGCTGTTGCGCTGGCTCTGGGCTTCTCTCACCCGGTAGAGCATGCGCTGCCGGCTGGTGTGACCGCTGAGTGCCCGACTGCTACAGAAATCGTTCTGCGTGGCGTCGACAAGCAGCTGGTTGGCCAAGTCGCCGCCGATATCCGTGCTTACCGCGCTCCGGAGCCCTACAAGGGCAAGGGTGTACGCTATGCCAACGAGCAAGTGCGTACTAAAGAAGCTAAGAAGAAGTAAGGTAACACTATGGACAAGAAAGCAGCTCGTCTCCGTCGTGCTACTCGTGCTCGGAAAAAGATGCAGGAACTGGGAGCTACCCGTCTGGTTGTTCACCGTACCCCGCGTCATATCTATGCGCAGGTTATTGCAGCCAACGGTTCCGAAGTTCTGGCCTCTGCTTCCACAGTAGAGAAAGCCATCAGTGAAGCTCTGAAATACACCGGTAACGCAGATGCTGCTACCGCTGTAGGTAAGGCTATCGCTGAGCGTGCTATTGCCAAAGGCGTTCAGAACGTATCTTTCGATCGTTCCGGTTTCAAGTATCACGGTCGCATCGCTGCCCTGGCAGCTGCCGCACGTGACGCTGGTCTTCAGTTCTAAGCTAGGAGTCGAAGATGGCTAAAGTCGAATCTCAAGCCGGCGAACTGCAAGAAAAGCTCATTGCAGTAAACCGTGTTTCGAAAACTGTTAAAGGTGGTCGTATCATGTCCTTCACCGCGTTGACCGTGGTGGGTGATGGTAACGGCCGTGTAGGTTACGGTTACGGTAAAGCCCGTGAAGTTCCGGCTGCTATTCAAAAAGCAATGGAACAGGCTAAGCGTAATCTGAACAAGGTTGAGCTGAACAACGGCACTCTGCACCACCCGGTGCGTGGTGTTCACTCTGGCTCCACCGTGTTCATGAAGCCGGCCTCCCAAGGTACTGGTATCATTGCAGGCGGCGCTATGCGTGCTGTTCTGGAAGTTGCCGGTATCCACAACGTGCTGGCCAAGACCTACGGTTCCACCAACCCAATCAACGTTGTTCGCGCTACTGTAGACGCTCTGGTTCACGGTCAATCACCGGAACAGATCGCTGCCAAGCGTGGTCTGCGCGTTGAAGAAATTCTGGGGTAATGCGACATGGCTAACACTGTAAAAGTAACTCAAACTCGCAGCTCTATCGGCCGTCTGCCAAAGCACAAGGCGACTCTGCGTGGTCTGGGTCTGCGTCGCATTGGTCACACCGTTGAGCTGGAAGATACTCCTTGCGTACGCGGCATGATCAACCAGGTTTATTACATGGTTAAGGTGGAGGGCTAAGCATGCGTCTGAACACTCTGTCTCCGGCCGCTGGTTCCAAGCCTGAAAAACAACGTCGTGGTCGTGGTATCGGCTCCGGCCTGGGCAAGACTGGTGGTCGTGGTGTTAAAGGCCAAACCTCTCGTTCCGGTGGCGGCAAAGTTCGCAACGGTTTCGAAGGCGGCCAGATGCCTTTGAAAATCCGTCTGCCGAAGTTCGGTTTCTTCTCTCGCAAATCTTTGGTTTCTGCCGAAGTGCGTCTGAATGAAATCGCCCTGGTAGAAGGTGATGTGGTCGACCTGAGCACTCTGAAGCAAGCCGGTGTTGTTACTAAGAACATCGTGTTCGCTAAAGTTGTTCTGTCAGGCAACATTGACCGTGCTGTGACCGTTCGTGGTCTGTCCGTCACCAAAGGTGCACGCGCAGCCATCGAGGCCGCTGGCGGTAAAATCGAGGAATAATCAGTACAATGGCTAAGAAACCAGGATTGGATGTTAAAGCACAGGGTGGTCTGAGTGAACTGAAGAGCCGTCTGCTCTTCGTTCTCGGGGCGATTATCGTTTTCCGTGCAGGCTCTTATGTGCCGATTCCTGGTATTGACGCCGCCGTACTGGCCGAGTTGTTCCAGCAACAGAAGGGCACCATCATTGAGATGTTCAACATGTTCAGTGGTGGTGCACTCTCGCGTGCTTCTATTCTTGCGTTGGGGATCATGCCGTACATTTCGGCGTCGATCATTATCCAGCTGCTGACAGTGGTTCACCCCGCTCTTGCTGAACTCAAGAAAGAAGGTGAATCCGGCCGTCGCAAGATTAGCCAATATACCCGTTGGGGCACGCTGGTTTTGGGAACTTTCCAGGCCATTGGTATTGCAACCGGTCTGCCGAATATGATGCATGGACTCGTGACTAATCCGGGTCTAGGCTTCTATTTCACAGCGGTTGTGAGTCTGGTCACCGGTACCATGTTTTTGATGTGGTTGGGTGAGCAGATTACCGAGCGTGGGATTGGTAATGGTATCTCGTTGATTATTTTCACAGGTATCGTTGCTGGTCTGCCGCATGCCATTGGCGCTACGGCCGAACAGGCACGTCAAGGGGAATTGCACATCCTGCTGTTGTTGTTGCTGGGCTTGATTGTTTTCGCAGTGACTTACTTTGTGGTGTTCGTGGAGCGTGGTCAGCGTCGTATCGTCGTTAACTATGCCAAGCGTCAACAAGGCCGCCAGGTATTTGCCGCGCAAAGCACACACCTGCCGTTGAAAGTGAATATGGCTGGTGTGATTCCTGCGATTTTCGCATCCAGTATCATCCTCTTCCCGGGGACCATTACCTCTTGGTTTGGTCAGGGCGAGGGTAAAGTAGCTGATATCCTGCAACAGGTCTCTATGGTCCTGCAGCCGGGTCAACCGCTTTACGAGATGCTGTATGCAGCAGCCATTATCTTCTTCTGCTTCTTCTATACCGCGCTGGTGTTCAACCCCCGCGAGACAGCAGATAATCTGAAGAAGAGTGGAGCCTTTATCCCGGGGATCCGCCCGGGCGAGCAGACAGCACGTTACATCGATAAGGTTATGACTCGCCTGACATTGGCAGGTGCGCTCTATATAACCTTTATCTGTCTGGTACCCCAGTTCTTGATGACTGCCTGGAACGTACAGTTCTACTTCGGTGGCACTTCGCTGCTGATTATCGTGGTAGTTATCATGGACTTCATGGCTCAGGTTCAAACCCATATGATGTCTCATCAATATGGTGACGTCCTGAGGAAGGCCAACCTGAAGGGCTACGGCCGCTAAAGGTCGGCGTAGTTACGGAGTTAAGCAATGAAAGTTCGTGCTTCCGTTAAGGCAATCTGCCGTAACTGCAAAATCATCAAGCGTCACGGTGTGGTGCGTGTGATTTGCAGCGAGCCAAAGCATAAACAACGCCAAGGCTAATTTTTTACGGTTAGTACTTGCAACAAATAGTTGTGCTGGCTAATATAGCCAGCCAACTTTTGTTGTGTATTGGTTGACCGCCACGTATCCGCTCACGGGCTTTGTGGTGGTCGTAATCTACTATATGTAGGAGTGAATAGTGGCCCGTATCGCTGGCATTAACATTCCTGACCATAAGCATGCAGTCATCGCTTTGACTGCTATTTATGGCGTCGGTCGTACCCGCTCCAAGGCCATCTGTGCCGCAGCCGGTATCGCTGAGAATGTGAAAATTAAAGACCTGGACGAAGCTCAGATCGAGAGTCTGCGTGAACAAGTAGGTAAATTCACCGTTGAAGGTGACCTGCGTCGTCAGATTTCCATGAACATCAAGCGATTGATGGATCTGGGTTGCTACCGTGGTTTGCGTCACCGTCGTAGCCTGCCTGTTCGTGGTCAACGTACCAAGACCAACGCTCGTACCCGTAAGGGTCCGCGCAAGGCTATCAAGAAGTAACGGGAAGGTAGAAAATGGCTAAAACTCCGACTCGTGCTCGCAAGCGCGTTAAAAAGCAAGTGAGCGACGGTATTGCGCACGTTCATGCATCTTTCAACAACACAATCGTGACCATTACTGACCGTCAGGGCAATGCTCTGTCTTGGGCTACTTCTGGTGGTTCCGGTTTCCGTGGTTCTCGTAAGTCCACCCCGTTCGCTGCTCAGGTAGCTGCCGAGCGCGCTGGTGAGATGGCCAAAGAATATGGCGTCAAGAACCTGGAAGTCATGGTCAAAGGTCCGGGTCCCGGTCGTGAGTCTTCCATCCGCGCCCTGAACGCGGCTGGTTTCCGCATCACTAACATTACTGATGTGACTCCGATCCCGCACAACGGTTGTCGTCCTCCCAAGAAGCGCCGCGTATAACGCTGTAGCTACTTGGTCTAGGATTGTTGGAGAAAGAAGATGGCAAGATATATCGGTCCTAAGCTTAAGCTTAGCCGTCGTGAGGGCACCGACCTCTTCCTGAAGTCAGGTGTTCGTGCGATTGATTCTAAGTGCAAGATTGACACCGCCCCTGGTCAGCATGGTGCGCGCAAAGCGCGTCTGTCCGACTACGGTGTTCAGCTGCGCGAGAAACAAAAAGTTCGTCGTATCTACGGCGTATTGGAAAAACAGTTCCGCAACTACTACCGCGACGCTGCCCGTCAAAAGGGTAACACCGGTGAAAACCTGTTGCAGCTGCTGGAAGGTCGTTTGGACAACGTTGTTTACCGTATGGGCTTCGGCGCTACCCGTGCTGAATCTCGTCAGCTGGTGAGCCACAAGGCTATCATGGTAAACGGTCGCGTTGTGAACATTCCTTCTTTCCAGGTTTCCCCTGAGGACGTGATCTGCGTTCGTGAGAAGGCTAAGAAGCAAGCGCGTATCAAAGCTTCCCTGGAAGTTGCTGGTCAGCGTGAGAAGCCGACTTGGGTAGAGGTTGACGCCGCTAAAATGGAAGGTGCTTTCAAGCGTCTGCCAGAGCGTTCCGACCTGTCTGCCGACATTAACGAACAGCTGATCGTCGAGCTTTACTCCAAGTAAAGCTAGCTTCTAAAGAGAGGACACAATGCTGGGTTCTGTAACAGATTTTCTTAAACCGCGGCTAGTTGACATCGAGCAAGTTAGCCCGACTCATGCGAAAGTGACTCTTGAGCCACTCGAGCGTGGCTTTGGTCACACGCTGGGCAACGCCCTGCGTCGTATTTTGCTGTCATCTATGCCCGGTTGTGCAGTTACTGAAGTCGAAATTGACGGGGTACTGCACGAGTACAGCAGCAAAGAAGGTGTACAGGAAGACATTCTTGAAATCCTGCTCAACCTGAAAGGTATCGCTGTGAAGCTGGAAGGCAAGGACGAGGTAACTCTGTCCCTGACCAAGTCTGGAACAGGCCCCGTTACCGCTGGTGATATCACTCACGGTGATGAAGTCGAGATCGTAAACCCGGAGCACGTAATCTGCCACCTGACTGGTGCCAATGCTGAAATCAGCATGCGCCTGAAAGTTCAGCGCGGTCGTGGTTATGTGCCTGCTTCTGCTCGTGTTCACAACGATGATGAAGAGCGTCCTATTGGTCGCCTGCTGTTGGACTCCGCGTTCAGCCCCATCGTTCGTATTGCCTACAATGTTGAGGCAGCACGTGTGGAACAGCGTACCGACTTGGACAAGCTGGTCATCGACATGGAGACCAATGGTACCCTGGATCCTGAAGAAGCCATCCGTCGTTCTGCCACTATTCTGGCCGAGCAACTGGAAGCCTTCGTGGATCTGCGCGATGTCAGCGTGCCCGAGAAGAAAGAAGAGAAACCCGAGTTTGATCCGATTCTGCTACGTCCTGTCGATGATTTGGAGCTGACAGTTCGTTCTGCGAACTGTCTGAAGGCAGAAGCTATCCACTATATTGGTGATCTGGTACAGCGTACCGAAGTTGAGTTGCTTAAGACTCCTAACCTCGGTAAGAAGTCCCTGACTGAGATCAAGGACGTGTTGGCCTCCCGTGGTCTGTCTCTTGGCATGCGCCTTGAGAACTGGCCGCCCGCCAGCATCGCTGACGAGTAATCCAGATTACGGGTTTCACAGATTTAGTTAGAAGGATAAGGTCATGCGCCATCGTTTGAGTGGTCGTCAACTGAACCGGAACAGCAGCCATCGTCAGGCAATGTTCCGCAACATGGCCAGCTCCCTGGTTCGTCATGAGATCATCAAGACGACTCTGCCTAAGGCAAAAGAGCTGCGTCGTGTAGTTGAACCGCTGATCACCCTTGCCAAGACTGATAGCGTTGCTAATCGTCGCCTGGCATTTGCCCGTACTCGCGATAACGCGATCGTGGCTAAGCTGTTCAATGAACTGGGCCCGCGCTACCTGGAGCGCGCCGGCGGTTATACTCGCATTCTGAAATGCGGTTTCCGTGCTGGCGACAACGCCCCAATGGCTTACATTGAGCTGGTAGACCGCCCGGCCGCTGCTGAAGCAGCTGCTGAGTGATAAAGAAAAAGCCGGGCTTGTCCCGGCTTTTCTTTTAATGAATTCTGATACTGCCTCAACTGCCTCAACTGCCTCAACTGCCTCAACTGCCTCAACTGCCTCAACTGCCTCAACTGCCTCAACTGCCTCAACTGCCTCAACTGC
>NZ_JBFODN010000210.1:0-30083 GCF_040908345.1 Aeromonas sp. R3-1 | reverse complement strand
AGCGAGTAATCGCGCTGTGTCCGTTTCACACCTTGTCCCATCGGGCTCTCCATTTATTGGGGGGAAAGGTGTAAACCATATTCAGGACGGGACAACCCATAAACAAAAACCCCCTCGTGACAGAGGGGGTTTTTCGTGTTGGCAACGGGTGCGGATTAACGCAGCGGTTTGACCGAGCGACGGACGATCAGCTCGGGCTGTACCGTCATCGACTCCACTTCCAGCTCCTTGTTGCGGATCCGGCTGACCAGATGCTTCACCGCCAGCTGGCCCAGTTCGGCCTTCGGGTGACGGATGGTAGTCAGCGGCGGGCTGGAGAAGCGCGCCATCTCCACATCGTCGTAGCCGATGATGGAGATATCGTCCGGCACCTTGACTCCCGCTTCCCAAGCAGCGCAAATCGCGCCGATCGCCATGGGATCGTCGAAGGCAAAGACCGCGGTCGGACGAGGCTGCAGGGCCAGGATGCGCTGCATGGCATCGAAGCCGCTCTGGCTCTCGTAATCCCCTTCAAAGACCTGTTCATCTTTGAGGGTCAGACCGTGCTCGCCCAGCGCATCACGTACCCCGTCCAGTCGCTGCTGGGTGGTCGGCTTGGAGAGCTGGCCAGTGATGCAGACGATGTCGCGGTGTCCCAGCTCCAGCAGATGGCGTACGGCCATGCGGGCGCCGATGCGGGCGTTGTCGTTGATGACGTTGGCGAAATCGCACTCCGTGCCCCAATCCAGTACCACCTGCGGCACGTTCTTGTGGATGCGCAGCATGTCACGCAACGGGGTGTCGATATCGGTACCCAATACCAGCAGTCCATCCACCCGTTTTTCCATCAGCATTCTCAGGTAATGCTGTTGGCGAGGCGGCTGGTTTTCGGTGTTGCAGAGGATCAGGCTGTAGCCCTGTTCGAAGCAGTACGCTTCAACCCCTTGCACCACTTCTGCGAAGAAGGGGTTTACGCTGGTGGTGACCAGCATACCAATGGTCTTGGTCGAATTTATTTTAAGACTGCGCGCTACCGAGTTGGGCGCGTAGTTGAGTTCTGCCACCGCCTCAATCACTTTCTGGGTCGCGTCTTCGCTGACCCGCCGAGTGTGGTTGAGCACATGTGAGACGGTGGAGATGGATACGCCTGCGCGCGAGGCGACATCCTTGATAGTGGCCATCTCTGTCTCCTGACTGTCAAAGGCGGAACATTAGCAGATTTCCCGAATAAAGGCTTGGTTTTAACGAGCTCTGCCACGGAATTGTCAATGCCGGCTAATTTAGGCGCTCATTTCTGTTTGCGCAAATGGATTCTGGTCAAAATGGGAGCGCTGTCAGAGTAAAATATCGCCAGATTAATCCTCTGGCGTTTGTCAGAATCGCCTCTCGTTACCAAGATGTTAAGTCAATAAATCGAAATTAAGCTCTGATTAGCCGAAAATAACAGGTCATTTATTTCAAAATCCGCCCATCCAACCCCCTCTGGTTAGTATCTTTAACAGCTTGTTATTGCCCCGTGAGGAATGATAGAACCATACCTATAGCCGGATGCACGGGATGTAGATCCGGAATGGCACACGGAAATGAAACAATCCACTGATTAAGGGACGAATCAATGCATAAGTTGAGCAAAATCACAGTTGGCGCAGCGGTTTCTTTGGCTCTGTTTGGATCGATCTCCATCGCCCACGCGGCAGACACCATCAAGATAGGTATCGCAGGCCCGGTCACCGGCCCGGTCGCCCAGTACGGGGACATGCAGTTCACCGGCGGCAAGATGGCGGTAGAGCAGATCAACAAGGCTGGCGGCATCAATGGCAAGCAGATCGAAGCGGTCGTCTATGACGATGCCTGCGATCCCAAACAGGCGGTGGCCGTTGCCAACAAGGTGGTGAACGATGGCGTCAAGTTCGTGGTCGGCCACCTCTGCTCCGACAACACCCTGCCCGCCTCCGACATCTATGAAGACGAGGGGATCCTGATGGTCACCCCTGCCTCCACCAACCCCAAGATCACCGAGCGCGGTTACCAGCTGACCCTGCGCACCATCGGCCTGGATAGCGATCAGGGCCCGACTGCCGCCAAGTACATCATCGAGCAGGTCAAACCCCAGCGCGTGGCCGTTATCCACGACAAGAAGCAGTATGGCGAAGGGATCGCTTCCAGCGTCAAAGCGGCGCTCGACAAGGCTGGCGTGAAAGTGGTGGCCTTTGAAGGGATCACCGCCGGTGACAAGGACTTCTCCGCCCTGATCGCCAAACTGCAGAAAGAGAACGTCGATTTCGTCTACTACGGCGGCTATCACCCTGAGCTGGGCCTGATCCTGCGTCAGGCTGGCGAGAAGGGGCTGAAAGCCAAGTTCATGGGCCCGGAAGGAGTCGGTAACAAGGATATCTCCGCCATCGGTGGCCCGGCTTCCGAAGGCCTGCTGGTGACCCTGCCGAACAAGTATGATCTGGTGCCTGCCAACGCTCCGCTGGTGGCGACGTTCAAGGCCAAGGGTCAGGACTCCTCCGGCCCGTTCGTCTGGACTACCTATGCCGCGGTGCAAACCCTGGCAGCCGGTATCGCCAAGGCGGGTGAAGATGACCCGGCCGCCGTTGCCGCCGCCATCAAGGCTGCGCCGATCGATACCGTGATGGGCCCCCTGACCTGGGCACCGAACGGTGACCTGAAAGGCTTCGAATTCGGTGTGTTCCAGTGGCACGCTGACGGTACTTCCAGCCAAGTCAAATAATCTGCCGATCGGGGGTGAGTACGCTCACCCCCTCCTCTCTTTGCGGGCAAGTACAGGGAACGCAGTATGTCCGAACACCTCCTCTATCTGGTTCAGCAACTGCTGAACGGATTAACCATAGGCAGCACCTATGCGTTGATCGCCATTGGCTACACCATGGTCTATGGCATCATCGGCATGATCAACTTCGCCCACGGCGAGGTGTACATGATCGGCTCCTATGTCGCTTTTATGGTGATGGCGGGGCTCATGATGATGGGCATCGACAGCACCTTTCTACTGCTGGGAGGCGCCTTCCTGGTCAGTATCATCATCACCGGCACCTATGGCTGGAGCATCGAACGGGTCGCCTACCGGCCACTGCGCGGTGGCAACCGGCTGATCCCTCTCATCTCCGCCATCGGCATGTCGATCTTCCTTCAGAACATGATGCGGATGGCACAGGGCTCGCGGGATATCGCCATGCCCAGCCTGATCTCCGGCGGCTGGACCCTGGGGGGTGAGGATGGCTTTCAGGCCAGCCTCTCCTATATGCAGCTGATCATCTTCGTGGTGACTTTCATCACCATGCTGGCGCTGACCCAGTTCATCGGCCGCTCCCGCATGGGCCGCGCCTGCCGCGCCTGTTCGGAAGATATCAAGATGGCCAACCTGTTAGGGATAGACACCCATGTAGTCATCTCCATCACCTTCGTACTGGGGGCTGCGCTGGCCGCCGTCGCCGGGGTGCTACTCGGTATGTATTACGGCGTCATCAACCCCTACCTCGGCTTTATGGCCGGTCTGAAGGCCTTCACTGCCGCTGTATTGGGCGGTATCGGCAGCATTCCGGGCGCCGTACTGGGCGGCCTGCTGCTCGGCGTGGTTGAAGCGCTCACCGCCGGTTATCTCAGCACCGAGTACAAGGATGTGATGGCGTTTGCCCTGCTCATTTTTGTGCTGCTCTTTATGCCGACCGGCATTCTGGGTCGTCCGGAAGTGGAGAAAGTGTGATGAAACATCAATTTATCCACGCCTGTATCGCCAGCCTGGTGTTGCTGGTGCTCTCCTTCTGGCTGCTCGGCTTCAAGCTGGAGACCGATGGCTCCAGCCTGCAGGTAGTGAGCCGCCTCGATGTGTCGCTGGCCTGGCTACTGGGGGGCGCCACCCTCGTTTTCTGGTTCCAGATGCTGCGCGGCCAGATCGCCAAGCTGTTTCAGGCCTCCATCAGCGGCTTCTCGGTCGGCTTCACCAAGCTGGTGCTGCCGAGCCCGGAAGAGGCGCCCAAGCTCTATAACCTCACCGCCGTGCTGGTGCTGCTGTTTGCGGTGAGCTGGCCCTTTATGGCCTCTCGCGGCGCCATCGATCTCGCCACCCTCACCCTGATTTACATCATGCTGGGGCTGGGGCTGAACGTGGTGGTCGGCCTCGCCGGTCTGCTCGATCTCGGCTATGTCGGCTTCTACGCGGTCGGCGCCTACAGCTATGCCCTGCTCAACACCTACTTTGGGTTGAGCTTTTGGGAGTGCCTGCCCATCGCCGGGCTGATGGCCGCGACCTTCGGCTTCCTGCTCGGTTTCCCGGTGCTACGGCTGCGGGGGGACTATCTGGCCATCGTCACCCTGGGTTTTGGCGAGATCATCCGCATCCTGCTCAACAACATGACCACCCTGACCGGCGGCCCGAACGGCATATCCGGCATCCCCAAGCCGACGCTGGGGGGGCTGGAGTTCAACCGCACCGTCAAGGATGGGGGCTTTGATACCTTCCACAACTTCTTCGGCATTACCTACAACGCCAACCACAAGGTGATCTTCCTCTACCTGATGGCGCTGGTGCTGGTGGTGGTGACCCTGTTCGTCATCAACCGCCTGCTGCGCATGCCCCTTGGCCGCGCCTGGGAAGCGCTGCGGGAAGACGAGATCGCCTGCAAATCGCTGGGGCTCAACCCCACCATCATCAAGCTGACCGCCTTCACCATAGGCGCCACCTTCGCGGGCTTTGCCGGCAGCTTCTTTGCCTCCCGGCAGGGCTTTATCAGCCCGGAATCCTTCGTCTTTATCGAGTCGGCCATTGTGCTGGCGATTGTGGTGCTGGGTGGTATGGGCTCCCAGATCGGGGTGGTGCTGGCTGCCATCGTGATGACGGTGCTGCCGGAGCTGGCCCGCGAATTCAACGAGTACCGCATGCTGATGTTCGGCCTCTTGATGGTGTTCATGATGATCTGGCGGCCACAAGGATTGCTGCCGATGACCCGTCCGCATCTGGAGTTGAAGAAATGAGTACTCATCAGAAGTTAATGGAAGTCTCTGATTTGTCGATGCGCTTCGGGGGCCTGCTGGCCGTCAACGGGGTCAAACTGGATATCGACAAGGGCGAGGTGATCTCCATCATCGGCCCCAACGGCGCGGGCAAGACCACCATCTTCAACTGCCTGACCGGCTTCTACAGCCCGAGCGGCGGCACCATCCGCTACAAGGGTGAAGAGATCCAGGGGCTGCCCGGCCACCTCATCGCCCGCAAGGGGATTGTGCGTACCTTCCAGCACGTGCGGCTGTTCAAGGAGATGACAGCGGTGGAGAACCTGCTGGTCGCCCAGCACCAGCACCTCAACACCAGCTTTATCGCCGGTCTGTTCAAGACCCCGGCCTTCCGCCGGGCGGAGCAGGAGGGGCTGGAGCGGGCCGCCTTCTGGCTGGATAAAGTGGGCCTCAAGGATCTTGCCAACCGCGCCGCCGGTAATCTGGCCTACGGTCAGCAGCGCCGCCTCGAGATCGCCCGCTGCATGGCGACCCGTCCCGAGCTGCTGATGCTGGACGAACCGGCTGCCGGCCTCAACCCGAAGGAGACCGACGAGCTGGACGAGCTCATCATGAGCCTGCGGGACGAATTCGGGGTCTCGGTGCTGCTGATCGAGCACGATATGAAGCTGGTGATGGGTATCTCCAACCGCATCTTCGTGGTCAGTCAGGGCACCCCGCTGGCCCACGGCAAGCCGGATGAGATCCGCAACAACCCGGCAGTGATCAAGGCCTATCTGGGCGAGTCGTAAGGAAAACAAGATGTTAGAACTTCGCAACGTATCGACCCACTACGGCAAAATTCAGGCACTGCACGATGTCAGCGTCGAGGTGAAAGAGGGGGAAATCGTCACCCTGATCGGCGCCAACGGCGCAGGCAAGACCACCCTGCTGATGACACTCTGCGGCGAACCCAAGCCCAGCAGCGGCTCCATCTGGTTTGAGGGGGAACAGATCAGCTCCCTCACCACCGCCCGCATCATGCGCAAGGATATCGCCGTGGTGCCGGAGGGGCGCCGTATCTTCGCCCGCCTGACTGTGGAGGAGAACCTGCTGATGGGCGCCTTCTTCGTCGACAAGGCCGAACAGCACGGGTTGCTGGACCAGGTGTTCACCCTGTTCCCGCGCCTGCACGAACGGCTGGAACAGCGGGCAGGCACCATGTCCGGCGGCGAGCAGCAGATGCTGGCCATCGGCCGCGCCCTGATGAGCAAACCGCGCCTGCTGCTGCTGGATGAACCCTCGCTGGGGCTGGCCCCCATCGTCATCCAGCAGATCTTCGACACCATAGAGCAGCTGCGCCAGAAGGGGATGACCATCTTTCTGGTGGAGCAGAACGCCAACCAGGCGCTCAAGCTGGCCGACCGCGGTTATGTGCTGGAGAACGGCCACGTGGTGCTGCAAGACACAGGGGCAGCCCTGCTGGCCAACCCGGCGGTACGGCAGGCCTATCTGGGCGGTTAACCCACTGACCCGCATGCCATATCAACAAGGGAGCCGCTGGCTCCCTTATCTTTTGTGGGGTTAGTTTGCGCCCAAGCTTGCGGTACACTGGCCCGTAATCAACCTATTCGCAGGACATCCCGATGGACCAGTTTGCCCATATCAATGCCCATGATGCCCACCAGAAACTGAGCGCGGGTGAAGCCCGTCTGGTGGATATTCGCGACCCGCAGTCCTTTGAAGCGGCCCACGCGGTCGGTGCCTTCCACCTCACCAACGGCACTCTGGTGCGCTTTATGAACGAAGTGGATTTCGATACCCCGGTCATCGTGATGTGCTATCACGGCAACAGCAGTCAGGGGGCGGCCCAATACCTGCTGCAACAGGGTTATGACGAGGTCTACAGTCTGGATGGCGGCTTCGAGGCGTGGCGCCGGGAGTTTCCCATCGAGGCAGGCGAGGCATGATCCAGCTGCTGGTGCTCGACAACGCCCGCATGGCGCAGGCGCTGGTGGACTATCTGGCGACCCTGGGCATCTCCTGCGAGCTGACCCAGTCCGAGCTGGGGGTCACCATCTGGCTGGCGGACGAGCAGCGCCTCGCGCAGGCCCAGCTGGAGGTGAAGCGCTTTCTGGCCGAGCCGGGCCACCCGCGCTACATGGAGGCCTCCTGGCAATCCGGTCGCGCAGATGCCCGCATCGACTACAGCAAGGGGATGACGGATCCCATCACCGATTTCCTCCATCAGGCGGGGCCACTGACGCTGGTGGTCATCATCGCCTGCCTCGCCATCTACGGGATCGAGGCCATCGGCCTGCCCATCTACGATGAACTGGCCTTCCACCCGACGCTGGCCCAGTTCACCGACTGGCAGGCGTGGCGCTATTTCACCCCCGCCCTGATCCACTTCTCCGTGCTCCATCTGGTGTTCAACTTGCTGTGGTGGTGGTATCTCGGCGGCCAGATCGAACAGCGCCTCGGCAGCGGCAAGTTGCTGATCCTGCTGCTGGTGGGCGCCGCCCTGCCCAATATCGCCGAGTTTTTTGCCAGCGGCCCGCTGTTTGGCGGCCTCTCCGGCGTGGTCTATGCCCTGCTCGGCTACTGCTGGCTGCGCAGCAAGCTGCAACCGGCCTGTGGCCTAACTCTGCCACCGGCGCTGATGGGCTTTATGCTGTTCTGGATGGTGCTCGGCTTCTTCGACATGCTCGGCACCAGCACCGCCAACATCGCCCACCTGACCGGTCTGCTGGTCGGCCTGCTGCAAGGCTGGCTGGATCGCAACCACCAGCCGACCTGATTTTTCAGCAGTTGCAGAAACGAGAACGCCGCCCCGAAGGGCGGCGTTTGCTTGCCAGCACAAATGGTAAAAAGCCGCCGCGATCTCGGCAAAGTGAGGGAATTGTCGGTAGAATGTCCGCCAACGCTTAAGGAGGACATCATGATCGACCCGAAGAAACTGGAAGAGATCGCCAAGCAGGTGCACAACTCCCTGCCACCCGGCATTCGCAGCATGGGTGAAGAGGCCGAGAAGAAGATGCGTCAGGTACTGCAAGCCCAGCTGGGCAAGCTGGATCTGGTCAGCCGCGAAGAGTTCGACGTGCAGACCAAGGTACTGCTGCGTACCCGTGAAAAACTGGCCGCCCTCGAAAGCAAGCTGGCTCAGCTCGAGCAGCAGCTCGGCGCCAAAGGCGAATAACAAAAACCCCAGCTCGGCTGGGGTTTTTGCTTTGTATTGAACCTGTAAAAACCATCACACCTGAAGCAGATACCAGGCTCGCTTGCCGCGTGCCTTGGCCTCATACATGGCCCTATCGGCCACCTCCAGCGCCTGTCGGAAGCTCAATGGCTCCTCCTCCCACAGGGCGATGCCGATACTCAGCCCCACCCGTTGCGGGCAACCGGGTTTGGGCACATAGCCATGCATCCGGCTGATCAGGGCGTCTGCCAGTTGCGCCAGGCCATGGCTCGACACATCCCGGTGCAGATGCACCACAAACTCGTCGCCGCCGTAACGGCCGCATAGTGCCGAGCCCGGCATGATAAGGCGCAACCAGTCCGCCATCTGCTGCAACACCAGATCGCCGCAGGCGTGGCCCAGCTGGTCGTTGATCCCCTTGAAATCATCCAGATCGATAAAGAGCAGCGCCCCCGCTCCTTGCGGCTGCAGCTGGGCGAACGCCTTGCCAAACCCCTGCCGGTTGAGCAAACCGGTCAGCGCGTCGCTGTTGGCACGCTCCGCCAGTCGCTGCTCATAAGCCTTGCGCTGGGTGATATCGATATGGGAGCCCATGATCCGCAGCGGCTTGCCATCGCCATCCCGATCAACGACCCGGCCCCGATCCCACAGCCAGGTGATCTCCCCGGCCGGGCTGATGGTGCGGTATTCGGCTTCGTAGAAGGGGGTTTTGCCCTCAAGGTGAGCAAAGTAGTTGCCCATGGCATGGGCGCGATCGTCGGGATGGAGCTTGGCGCTCCACTGATCGAAATGAGGGGCCATGTCACCGGCCTGAAAGTTCTGCAGATTGAAGACCCGCAGCTCGCCGGTGGGAATGGTGCCCTGCCAGAGACAGATGCCGGTGCCATCGAGGGCGGCATTGAGCTTCTCCTGCAACAGGCCATTTTCATGCTGCAAAGCGGCGATCTCTGCCTGCAAACGGGCCATTTCACCGCCATGAGGGGACGGGGGCAGCGTTGCGACCCGCTCGACAGAGCCGGTCTCTCCCCTGTCATCCTCCGCAGATGCCCTGCCCTCTTCACTCAACACTACGCCTCCTTGTGCTTACTCTATGGATGATCTTGTCAATCCCTCACAAAGATGCCATCAGCTACGTTTGATTAGTAGCCATTCATAGTCAAAATATTGAAAAATAATGGGATAACGCCGCGATAATCCAACCATTCTGGGCGATCCGGTACTGCGGCAGCCACAAAAACAAAAGCCCCCGGCAAAACCGGGGGCTGCGTCATCCAGACGGGGATCCCGTCAGATAAATTCGTAGGCGTCACCGAAGATGCGCTCCGGCTCGGCGCCAAGGATCTTGAACTCCTCACGCGCGGCACCCGCCATCTCGAAACGGCCGGCGACATAGATGTCGTAGTCGTGGAGGCTGACGAAGTCATCCATGATCGCCTTGTGCACCAGCCCGCTCTTGCCAGTCCAGTCAGCCTCCGGCTCCTGCACCACCGGAATAAAGGTGAGCGGCGCATAGTCACGCTCCCACTGCTGCATCTGCTCCAGCTCATAGAGCCAGTGAGCCTGACGCACCCCCCAGTAGAAGAACACCGGGCGCTTGCTGCCTGTGTCGATCAGGTACTCCAGAATGGAGCGGGCGTAAGAGAAGCCGGTGCCGCCCGCCATCAGGATCAGCGGACGGGGGGATTCATCGCGCAGGAATGCCTTGCCAGCCGGCAATTCAACCTCGATCTCCCCCTGCTCGCGCATGCGGGCCAGCACCTGACCAGCGTAGGCGTTCTCGGGAGTGGCACCAATTTGCAGCTCCAGCACGCCCGGGCGGGTCGGCGAGTTGGCGATGGAGAAGGGGCGCTTGTCCGAATCGCTCATCACCACCAGCAGATACTGGCCCGGCTTGAAGCTGATCGCTTGCTGCGGCGTCAGGGCCACATGCCAGATGGTGTCGACATATTCGCGCAGTTCCTCTACGCGGCATTTGATACGTTGCATTCTTGTCCTTGTGGCGGGCTCGCTCGGCCCGCTTCGCTCATTGTTTCACTATGGAGTGACGACCAGCAGCCCTGGCCCCGTCAGTCGAGAATACTCAAATCAGTGCGGATCGCATCACTTTTTGCAGCAAAGCTGTCATGTTTGCCTCATCCGAGGATATTGAGCTCATCCCAAATGGCATCGACCTTCTGCTTCACCGCCTCATCCTGAACTATGGGCTGACCCCACTCCCGATTGGTCTCGCCCGGCCACTTGTTGGTGGCATCCAGCCCCATTTTGGAGCCGAGGCCGGAGACCGGCGAGGCGAAGTCCAGATAGTCGATCGGCGTATGCTCGATCAAGGTGGTGTCCCGTGCCGGATCCATCCGGGTGGTGATGGCCCAGATCACATCCTTCCAGTCGCGGGCGTTGACGTCATCGTCACACACCACCACGAACTTGGTGTACATGAACTGGCGCAGGAAGGACCAGACCCCCAGCATCACCCGCTTGGCGTGGCCCGGGTAACGCTTCTTGATAGTCACCACCGCCATCCGGTAGGAGCACCCCTCCGGCGGAAGATAGAAGTCCACAATCTCGGGGAACTGCTTCTGCAGCAGCGGCACGAACACCTCGTTCAGCGCCAGACCCAGCACCGCCGGTTCATCGGGCGGACGGCCGGTGTAGGTGCTGTGATAGATGGCATCGCGCCGCTTGGTGATGTGGGTGATGGTGAAGACCGGGAACTCGTCCACCTCGTTGTAGTAACCGGTGTGGTCGCCATAAGGGCCTTCCGGGGCCATCTCACCCGGCTCAAGATAGCCTTCCAGCACGATCTCGGCGCTGGCGGGCACCTCCAAATCGCAGCTGATGGCCTTGATCACTTCGGTACGGCTGCCGCGCAGCAGACCGGCAAAGGCATATTCGGAGAGAGTATCCGGCACCGGCGTCACCGCGCCGAGAATGGTCGCCGGATCGGCGCCGAGCGCCACCACCACCGGGAACCGCTCGCCCGGGTGGGCCTCCTGCCACTCGCGAAAATCGATGGCACCTCCACGATGATCGAGCCAGCGCATGATCAGCTTGTTTTTGGCGATCTTCTGCTGGCGATAGATGCCGAGGTTCTGCCGCTTCTTGTAGGGGCCGCGGGTGATGGTGAGGCCCCAGGTGACCAACGGTGCCACATCGCCCGGCCAGCAATGCTGGATCGGGATCTGGTCGAGATCGACCGCATCGCCCTCCTGTACCACCTGCTGGCAGGGGGCAGAAGAGAGGCGCTTGGTCGGCATGTTGAGCACCTGCTTGAAGATCGGCAGCTTCTCCATCAGCTCCTTGAATCCCTTGGGCGGCTCGGGCTCCTTGAGATAGGAGAGCCAGACCCCGACCTGACGCAGGGCGCCCACATCGGGCTGCCCCATGCCCATGGCAACCCGATCCGGGGTACCGAACAGGTTGGTCAGCACCGGCATGGTGTAGCCTTTGGGATTTTCGAACAGCAGAGCCGGGCCACCCGCACGCAGGGTACGGTCGCTGATCTCGGTCATCTCCAGATAGGGATCTATCTCGCGGGTGATGCGCTTGAGTTGTCCGTTTTGTTCCAGCTGCGCGATGAAATCACGCAAATCCTTGTATTTCATGCAAGTTCCCAACCGGGTTCAGGAGGTCACGCATTATAACCCTGGCTGCCCATCGGGTGTACCCGAATCGGGCAGCAGACTCGGTGCAATGGGTGGCATGTCACGCTGGCCGAGGCGTCTGGCCAGTGCAGAGAGCAGCTGGGGCTCGTCCACCTCCATCAACAGACCGGCCACCAGCGCCCCGTATTGACGGTTGGAGAGTTCCGCCAGCAGGTATTTCTGGGCTTGCGGCGGCAAGGGCGAGAGCGCGCTCAGCTGACGCAGGGCGGCCCCCTTCAACCCCTCGTTGCCACTGGCGGCAATCAGCAGATCGCTGGCAGCACTGCCGTGATGGAAGCGGTTGATGGTAGAGAGTGCACGCAGCGCATCCTGATCTGCCGGCCGCCGCCACAGCATGCTATAGAGCGCCGGTTCCCCGATGCGCTGCAACAGATGGAACAACAGGTGATTGTCGGGCAGATAGATATTCTGGCTGGCCAGCGCTTGCGCCTCCCGCATCCAGATCGGTTGCGGCAAGGTGTCGAGGGCCAGCAACAGGGCTTGCTGCTGCATGGCGAGATCGGGGTTACTGCTGTAGTAGATGGACTTTAGCTGGAAGCTGCCCTGGGCAAGCTGCTGCCGATAGCGCTGCATCAGTGATTGCAGCTGCCACTCCCCCAGCAACTGACGGGCCTGCGCGGCAAAATCATAGACAGGTTGCTGCACCAGAAAACCGTCGACCTGCTGCTCCATGAGCCACTCGGGGGCCTTGTCGGCCTGAGCCTCGACCCACTGTTGCAACGCAGGGGATGCAGGGGAGGTAGCGGGAATATCCCGCAGCAGCTGCAACAGCAGGAACTCCCGCCGCTCGCGACTCAGGGTCGCCAGCAGAGAGTCGATGGCTGCAAATTGCCCTTCCTGCAGACGGCCCGCCAGATAGCGCTGGTGAGTCTGCAACGTCTCGGCTGTCACCGCGACCTGTGCACTTTGCGCGCTGGCTGGCATTGCACTCAGCAACCCCAGCAATAACCAGAAAACAGGCTTCATGACGTCTCCATCCATGTGACATCGGGATCTCATACTACTAGGGCGACCGGAAAACAGATAAACAAAAACCGCGACCAGGGCCGCGGTTTCGTCATTTTCTGACCGGACTTACTTCTGCTGGCGCCGCATGGCGTCGAAGAACTCGTCGTTGGTCTTGGTCATCGCCAGCTTGTCGATGAGGAACTCGATACCGTCGATCTCGCCCATCGGGTGGACAATCTTGCGCAGGATCCACATCTTCTGCAGCTCGTCACCTGAGGTGAGCAGCTCTTCTTTACGAGTACCTGAGCGGGTGATGTCGATGGCCGGGTAGACGCGCTTCTCGGCAATCTTGCGCGAGAGGTGCAGTTCCATGTTGCCGGTACCCTTGAACTCTTCGTAGATAACCTCGTCCATTTTGGAACCGGTATCGATCAGCGCGGTAGCGATGATGGTCAGGCTGCCGCCCTCCTCAACATTACGCGCGGCGCCGAAGAAGCGCTTGGGACGGTGCAGGGCGTTGGCATCCACACCACCGGTCAGTACCTTGCCGGATGACGGGATGACGGTGTTGTAGGCACGGGCCAGACGGGTGATGGAGTCCAGCAGGATCACCACATCTTTCTTGTGTTCGACCAGACGTTTGGCCTTCTCGATCACCATTTCGGCAACCTGAACGTGACGGGAAGCAGGTTCGTCAAAGGTGGAAGCGATCACTTCACCTTTCACCATGCGCTGCATCTCGGTCACCTCTTCCGGACGCTCGTCGATCAGCAGAACGATCAGTTCACAGTCCGGGTGGTTGTAGGCGATGCTCTGGGCGATGTTCTGCAGCAGCATGGTCTTACCGGCCTTGGGCGGCGCCACGATCAGGCCGCGCTGGCCTTTACCGATGGGGGATGCCAGGTCCAGTACACGGGCGGTGATATCTTCGGTAGAGCCATTACCCCGTTCCATACGCAGACGTTCGTTGGCATGCAGGGGGGTAAGGTTTTCAAACAGGATCTTGTTGCGGGAGTTTTCCGGACGGTCGTAGTTGACCTCATTGACCTTGAGCAGTGCGAAGTAGCGTTCGCCCTCTTTCGGTGGCCGGATCTTGCCGGAGATGGTATCGCCGGTACGCAGGTTGAAGCGGCGGATCTGGCTCGGGGAGACGTAGATATCGTCAGGGCCTGCCAGATAAGAGCCGTCTGCACTGCGCAGGAAGCCGAAACCATCGGTCAGGATTTCCAGCACACCGTCGCCAAAGATATCTTCACCACCCTTGGCGTGCGCCTTGAGGATTGCAAAAATAATATCTTTCTTGTGCGCCCGAGCCAGATTTTCCAACCCCATGGATTCGCCCAGCTTGACCAGCTCGGACACAGGAGTGTTCTTTAATTCAGTCAGATTCATAGTGGTGAAAGTCTGTAAGCAAGGATTGAAATGAGGAGACAGTCTGCTGGATTGATGCTGATCGGATTTGATTGCCAGGCTGTGGTTAGCAAAGAGTCAGGCAAAAAGGTTAGCAAACGAGCGATAAACTAGCACCAATCGGGATGAGCGTCTAGGTGATAAAACACAAGGAGCGCATTATTGCAATGCGCTCCTCTTTAATTATTACAGGTTGCCGTCCAGGAACTCTTTCAGCTGAGTCTTGGACAGTGCACCGACCTTGGTCGCTGCCACTTCGCCATTCTTGAACAGCAAGAGGGTCGGGATACCACGAATGCCGTACTTGGGCGGAGTATCAGAGTTATGGTCGATGTTCAGTTTGGCTACGGTCACGCGACCTTCGTACTCTTGGGCAACTTCTTCCAGGATCGGGGCAATCATCTTGCACGGACCACACCACTCGGCCCAGAAGTCGACCAGAACGGCGCCATCGGCTTTGATTACATCTGCCTCGAAGCTGGCATCGCTCAGCTGAACAATCTTGTCACTCATCTCCAACTCCAGTCAGTAATTAAGGCTTTATTGACATATCAACAAAGGCAATAGTTGCCCTATTTGAAATGATCCTGTTTATTATTGCAAGCCTAACCTGATAACCTACCGCCATGAGCAAAACACACTTAACGACCGACAAATTCGCCCAAATGGGCCTCGAACCCGAAGTTCTGGCTGGTCTGGAATCAAAGGGATTTCACTATTGCACGCCCATCCAGGCACTGTCTCTGCCACTGCTGGTAGAAGGTCATGACCTCGCCGGTCAGGCCCAGACAGGAACCGGCAAGACCATTGCCTTCCTGGCCGCGACATTCAACTATTTGCTGACTCACCCGCTGACCAAGCCCCGTCTGGTTAATCAACCCAGAGCCATCATCATGGCACCCACCCGGGAACTGGCAGTACAGATCTATAACGATGCCGACAGCATCGCTGCTTCTACCGGCCTGAAACTCGGCCTCGCCTACGGTGGCGAAGGTTACGACAAGCAGCTGGCCGTGCTGGAGCAGGGCGTCGACATCCTGATCGGCACCACTGGCCGTATCATCGACTACTTCAAGTCCAAGGTGATCGATCTGAGCAACATTCAGGTCGTGGTACTGGACGAAGCGGATCGCATGTTCGATCTGGGCTTCATCAAGGACATCCGCTTCCTGTTCCGCCGCATGCCGCCCGCGACCGAGCGTCTGAGCATGCTGTTCTCCGCCACCCTCTCCCTGCGTGTGCAGGAGCTGGCCTACGAACACATGAACCACCCGGAACATGTGCAGGTTGAGCCGGAGCAGATGACCGGCGTGCGGATCAAGGAGGAACTGTTCTACCCCTCCAATGAAGACAAGATGTTGCTGCTGCTCTCCCTGATGGAAGAGGAGTGGCCGGAAAAAGCGATCGTCTTCGCCAACACCAAGCATGTCTGTGAAGACGTTCACGCTTGGCTGGAGAACGACGGCCACCGCGTCGGCCTGCTGACCGGTGACGTGCCGCAGAAGAAGCGGATGAAGATCCTCGAGGATTTCACCAAGGGTGCGCTCGATATTCTGGTCGCCACCGACGTGGCCGCCCGTGGTCTGCACATCCCTGACGTGACCCACGTCTTCAACTATGACCTGCCCGACGACGCCGAAGACTATGTACACCGTATCGGTCGTACCGGTCGTGCCGGCAAGAGCGGTCACTCCATCAGCCTGGCCTGTGAAGACTATGCCTTCAACCTGCCGGCCATCGAGGAGTACATCCACCATGCCATTCCGGTCAGCAAATATGATCGCGAAGCGCTGCTGGATGACGTGACCCCGCCGAAACGGGTATTCCGCAACCGTCAGCCGGTGAACCGCAACATGCGGGATCGTCAGGGCGGTGGCAACAGCAACAACCGTCGTCGTCCGCCGCGCAAGAGCTAAGGACAGGCCCGTTGCACAACTCGCCTCTCTATGCCGCCATCGACCTCGGCTCCAACAGCTTTCATATGCTGGTGGTGCGCGAGGTCGCCGGTGCCCTGCGCACCGTCGCCAAGGTCAAGCGCAAGGTTCGCCTCGCAGCCGGGCTCGATCCGGAATTTCGTCTCAGCCGTGCCGCCATGGAGCGGGGCTGGGACTGTTTGCGTCTCTTCTCCGAACAGTTGCAGGACATTCCGGCCGACAATATCCGGGTGGTGGGCACCGCCACCTTGCGGCTTGCCACCAACGTCGATGAGTTCCTCAGCGAAGCGGAACGGGTTCTCAACCACAGCATCGAGATCATCTCGGGCGAGGAAGAGGCCAAGACCATCTATGAAGGGGTCTCCTGGACCTCTGCCGGGGAAGGCAACCGGCTGGTGATCGACATCGGCGGTGCCAGTACCGAACTGGTGATCGGCGAACATAGCGAAGCAAAACTGCTCAACAGCCTGCACATGGGCTGCGTCACCTGGCTCAACAATCACTTTGGTGATGGCGAGCTCTCCGAAGCCCGTTTCGAGCAGGCGATTGCTGCCGCCAAGGCGGTGCTGGAGAAGGTGGCGGAAGATTACCGCGCCCTCGGCTGGCGTACCTGTGTCGGCGCCTCCGGCACGGTACAGGCGCTGCAAGAGATCATGCTGGCGCAAGGGAAGAGCGAGCGGGTCACCCTGCCGAAACTGCAGGAGCTGATGGGTCAGGCCATCGCCTGCGGCAAGCTCGACCGGCTGCAACTGGAAGGGCTGGCGGCCGAACGGCTGACCGTGTTCCCCTCCGGCCTCGCCATCCTGATCGCCATCTTCGAAACCCTCGATATCGAGAGCATGACCCTCGCGGGTGGCGCCCTGCGTGAAGGACTGATCTACGGTCTGCTTGGCAACAATCACGACTGTGATGCCCGGGATCGCACCGCCGACAGCCTGATCAGCCGCTATCAGCTGGATAAAGAGCACGCCGAACGGGTGCGCGATACCGCCGTCGAGGCGTTCAACCAGCTGCAACCGGCCTGGCGACTCTCCAAACGCTACGGTCGCCCGATTTTGCGTTATGCCGCCCTGCTGCACGAGATCGGCCTCTGTATCGAATACAAGAAGGCGCCGCAACACGCCGCCTACATCATCGACAACATCGACATGCCGGGCTTTACCCCTGCGCAAAAGAAGCTGTTGTCGGCCCTGCTGTTCAACCAGCGGGACGAATTCAAGCTGGAACCACTGGAGAAACAGGGTGCCGTCACCGCTCGTCAGGCGATCAGGCTGGCCCGTATCCTGCGCATCGCGCTGATCCTCTGCATGCGCCGCACCCAGGGCACAGTGCCCAGCTTCACCCTGCAGGCAGAAGAGGAGTCACTGACCCTGAGCCTGCCCAAGGGCTGGATGGATGAACACTACCTGCGCGCCAGCGAGCTGCGCTTTGAAGTGGAACGCCAGCAGAAGATGGGCTGGCCGACCCGCGTACAGGAAGCCTGACTCAGCAACCTGCCTGTTTTGGAGCCGATCATGCCGGATTATCAACCCATCAGCTGCGATCTCTACGACTGGCTCGAAATTGCTGCCAGCTGGCAACTGCCGGTGACCCTCACCAGCCGCGATGATCGCCAATGGGATGACAAGATCCGCACTATCGAAGCCAGCGAAGGGGTCGAGTATCTGCTGCTGCACAGTGGCGAGCGGCTCAGTCTGGCAGAACTGGCGACCCTGCGCCTGAACTGGCAAGGGGAAGAAAAGCTGATCCGCTTCGCGCCAACCAACTGAATCCTATACGAAAAAGGAGGGCCAACATGACGTTGGCCCTCCTCTTTTGCATCCGCAACTCGCACCGACTGTTAACTCGCCGCCAGCGCCGCCATCACATAGACATCGAAGCGGTTGCTCTTGGTCTCGATGGCCATGCTGGGCTTCTGTTCGTTGAGCCAGCCGGCGTAATCCGGCCGCTTCACCACCACCCGTTTCTCTGCCATTTGAAGCGCAGCTGGCAGCAGAGCATCAGCATCAAGATCCGGCCCCACCAGCGACTGGAACACCCGCATCTCCTTTTTCACCAACGCTGACTTCTGCTTGTGGGGGAACATGGGGTCGAGGTAGATCACCTCGGGCCGCTCCGGCAGCGCCAGCAGATTGTCCACCGCCGGGCCTTGCAGCAGGTGCATCCGCTCACTGACCCAGGGGCCAATCTCGGGATCCTGTGCCGCCCGCGCCAGCCCATCCTGCAACAGAGCGGCCACCACAGGGCTTCGTTCGATCAGGGTCACCTTGCAACCAAGGGAAGCGAGCACGAAGGCATCGCGCCCCAGACCGGCAGTGGCATCCACCACGGTCGGTGTGGCACCGGCCTTGAGCCCCACCGCCTTGGCGATGGACTGGCCCCGACCGCCGCCAAACTTGCGGCGATGCGCCACCGCTCCTTCCACGAAGTCCACATAGACGGCACCCAGCTTGGGCTCGTCCAGCTTGCGCAGCTCCAGTCTCTCTTCAGTCAGTACCAGCGCAAACGGAGCCGGAAACTCCACGTCGGCAAGGCGTAAACGCAGGGCGTCGAGCTCGCCATCACGGGCGGGGACTTCACTGAAAACCTGAATATGGGGCATAGGAGACAGACTCATGGCACGTACAGAAGCGGCCATGATAACAGAAGCGGTGGATCAGCTCACGACAGTGAGGTTCATCCCCTGACGGTTGAGAGCGAGGTAATCAATGAGATCGTCATAGGCCAGCGGGCGGCTGAGCAGATAACCCTGGGTGAAGGCGCACCCCTTCTGGCAGAGGAAATTGAGCTGCTCGCGGGTCTCTACCCCCTCGATCACCACCTGCATGCCGAGGTTGTGCACTATGTTGATGATGCCGTCGAGCAGCATCCTATCCTGCTCGTTGAAGGGGATATGGCGCACAAAGGAGCGGTCGATCTTGACCAGATCGACCGGGAAGGTACGCAGATAGTTGAGGGCCGAGTAGCCGGTACCGAAATCGTCGATGGCCAGCTTGCAGCCCGCCTCGCGCAGGGCATCGATCCGCACTCTGTGCTGATCGCTGCTCTCCATCAGCAGAGATTCGGTGATTTCGATGACGATGTCGGCAGGATCGAGCCCGAAGTGCTGGATCACCTTAAGCCACTCACTCGCCTCGGGGTCGATGGTCTGAAACTCCATGGTGGAGCGGTTGATCGACATCTGCAGATCCGGGAAACCGGACTGCTGCAACCGCGCCAGATCCCGGCACGACTGCCACAATACCAGCGCACCCAGCCCCTGAATCAACCCCGCCTCTTCCGCCAGTGGAATAAACTCGGCAGGGGAGACCTGTCCCCATTGGGGGTGATACCAGCGCACCAGCGCCTCCAGCTTGGCGACCCGTCCGCTGCGGTTGTCCCAAATCGGCTGGTAGGCCATCGTCAGCTGCTCCAGCTTGATCGCTTCGGCCAAATCCTGCTGCATCTGGTGGCGCTGGCGCACCTCTTCCCGCATGGATGAGCAGTAGGCACCGAGCAACCGTCCCTGCCGCTTGGCCGCAAACAGCGCCTGTTCGGCATTGCGCAGCAGCTCGTCGCTCTCGCTGCCATCAACCGGGCAGAGGGTCATGCCGATGGTCGCGGTCACATAGAGATGCTGGTTGGCCAGCATAAAGGGGCGGGCGAAACTGCCGATCACCTGCTTGGCAAACACCTCGGCCTGACGGCGGGTGACGATGCCGGGCACCAGGAACGCGAACTCATCGCCACCGATACGGGCCACCAGATCTTCGGTGCGCACCCGGCTCACCAGTCGATCCGACACCTCCCGCAACAGGGCATCGCCAGCATGGTGATCCATGCTGTTGTTGACCGCCTTGAAGTTGTTGAGGTCGAGCACCATGAGCGCGAAGCGCTCGCCCCGCTCGCAGAAGCGGGTGAGGCAGCGGCCAAACAGCCAGCGGTTGGGCAGGCTGGTAAGGTTGTCGTAGTTGGCCTGGGTCGCGATCTTCTGCTCGGCCACTTTGGTCTGGGAAAGATCGCTGAAAATGGCGATATATTGCTGGATTTTGCCAGCTTCGCGCAGGGTGCTGATCATCAGCTGCTGCGGATAGAGCTTGCCGTTCTTGCGCTTGTTCCACACTTCGCCACGCCACACCCCCACTCGCTCCAGCGCATGGTACATGTCGGCATAGAAGGTCTGATCGTGCAGCCCGGACTTGAGCATGCTGGGACGCTGGCCCCGCACCTCGTCGCTGCTGTAGCCGGTGATCTGCTCGAAGGCCGGGTTGACCGAGATGATGCGGCTGTCGGCATCGCACACCAGAATCGCCTCGGAGAGATTGTCGTAGACCCGGTGAGAGAGCTTGAGCTGCTCCGCATGACGCTTGAGAGGATCGATATTCTCCAGCAGCACCATCAGGTAGTCCGGCTGCTGCTGCTCGTCGCGGATCAGGGTGACAGTCACCCGCCCCCACAGGATCTCGCCCCCCTTGCAGAAGTAGCGCTTCTCCTGGGTGAAACTGCTGCGCTCGCCGCGCCGGATCTCTTCGTAGCACTCAAGGCTGCGCTGCCAATCCTCCGGGTGATTGATGTCGGAGATGGAGCGATGAAGCAGCTCGTCGAGGGGATAGCCCAGCATCTTCTCGATGGCCGGGTTGGCCCAGAGAATTCTGCCGGTGAGATCGAGCTTGCCGATCCCCACCGGGGCCTGAAACAGCATGCTCTGCAGCACATGGGGGGTATCAGGCAAGAGTTGCGGCAGCTGGCGTTGCAGCATCAGCGCCAGCTCGCGACCGGCCAGCGGCCCCAGCAACCGGAGCAGCCCCATCACCTTGGTCATATTGGCCTGCGGCTGACGATAGAGCAGGCAGCAGATACCTATGGTCTCGCCATCCGCATCCTTGAGGGCGATCCCGGCGTAGGCCTGGGCTTGCCACGCATCGGCAAGCGGCATCGCGGGGAACAGCTGCAACAGACGATCGCTGAACCAGGCTTCCCCCTCCTGCCAGGTAACGGCATCGGGAGAGTCAGTGATTGGCAGTGTCAGGGTATCGGGGTCAAGAGAGGAGGGATGGGCAGCCTGAACCGTCAGGTGGGTAGCATTTGATTCCCTGCTGGCGATCAGGACGACATCAGCCATCACAGCAGCGGCGATTTCACTCACAAAGGTATCGAAATATCCCTGGCCGCTCGAATGAGCCAGACTTGAGATGATTTGATAGACGGAATCGAGTGCTCGCCTCATGGCAAGTGGCTTTCTCTCCTTGAAGGTTAGAACACGACTCTACTGAAGAGCTGTGAGCAGTGCAAATATGCAATCAGCAAGATATTAAAAAGCCTTGAAAAAAGGGACCAAAAGGTCCCTTTTTGTCGCAGAAATCACGACTCGATCCCACTATGCCGCAAAACAGTGTACCTGCTTGAAGCTCACACAGGCGGCGGTTCAGGAATCTCAGGCAGCGATCCCGCTATGTCGCAGCAGTGCATCCACCTTGGGCTCACGGCCACGGAAGGCTCGGAACAGCTCCATCGGCTCCTTCGAGCCACCCTTCTCCAGAATATTCTTCAGGAAGGATTGGCCGGTCGCCGGGTTGAAGATCCCCTCCTCCTCGAAGCGGGAGAAGGCATCGGCAGAGAGCACCTCAGCCCACTTGTAGCTGTAGTAGCCCGCCGCATAGCCGCCCGCGAAGATGTGGGAGAAGCTGTGCTGGAAGCGGTTGAACGCCGGTGGCGTCATCACAGCTACCTGACTGCGCACCTCATCCAGCAGCGCCGGAAGCTGCGCCGAATTGGCCGGATCAAACTCCTGATGCAGGCGGAAGTCGAACAGAGCGAACTCCAGCTGGCGCAACATCTGCATGGCCGCCTGGAAGTTGCGGGCGGTCAGCATCTTCTCCAGCAGATCGGCAGGCAGCGGCTCGCCGGTCTCGTAGTGGCCGGAGATAAAGGCCAGCGCCTCGGACTCCCAGCACCAGTTCTCGAGGAACTGGCTCGGCAGCTCCACCGCATCCCACGCCACGCCGTTGATACCGGCGACACCGGCCACGTCGATGCGGGTCAGCATGTGGTGAATGCCGTGGCCAAACTCGTGGAACAGGGTGACCACTTCGTTGTGGGTGAACAGCGCCGGTTTGCCATCCACCGGACCGTTGAAGTTGCAAGTCAGGTAGGCCACCGGTTTTTGCAGTGAACCATCCTGACGGTAGCGACGACCCAGACAGACATCCATCCAGGCCCCGCCCTGCTTGTGCTCGCGGGCATAGAGGTCGAGGTAGAAGCTGCCGCGCAGCTCGTCGTCGGCATCGAAGATGTCGTAGAAGCGCACGTCAGGATGCCAGGTGTCGATGCCGAGGCGCTCACGCACCTTCATGCCGAACACCCGCTTCACCACTTCGAACAGCCCTTTCACCACCTTGCTGGCGGGGAAGTAGGGGCGCAGCTGCTCATCGGAGATGGAGAACTTGTGCTGCTTGAGCTTCTCGGCGTAGTAGGCGAGATCCCAGGCTGCCAGCTCGCTCTGACCATGCTGCTCGGCGGCGAAGGTGCGGATCTCCTCCAGCTCGGCCTTGCCTTGTGGCAGGGATTTGGCCGCCAGATCGGTGAGGAAGCTCACCACCTGTTCGGTCTTGTCCGCCATCTTGGTGGCCAGGGAGAGCTCGGCATAGTTGGCAAAGCCCAGCAGCTGGGCCAGTTCGCGGCGCAGGGTGAGCAGCTCGCTCATGATGGCGGAGTTGTCCCACTTGCCCGCATTGGGGCCCTGATCGGAGGCGCGGGTGGTGAAGGCCTCATACATCTCGGCGCGCAGCTCGCGGTTGTCGGCATACATCATCACCGGCAGGTAGGAAGGGATATCCAGCGTGAACAGCCACCCCTCTTTGCCTTTAAGTTCAGCCATCTGACGGGCAGCGGCACGCACGCTCTCGGGCAGACCGGCCAGTTCGGCTTCATTGGCCACCAGCTTGTGCCAGCCCTGGGTGGCATCCAGCACGTTGTTGCTGAAACGGGAGGCCAGCTCGGAGAGGCGGGCCTGAATTTCGCCGTAGCGCTGCTGCGCCTCGGCAGGCAGACCGATGCCGGAGAGGCGGAAGTCACGCAGGGTATTCTGGATCTCCTTGCGCTGGGCGCCGCTCAGCAGCGGGAAATCATCGCTCTGGGAGAGGGCCAGATAGGCCTGATAGAGCCCTTCATGCTGACCGACATAGGTCTGGAATTCAGAGAGCAGCGGCAGGCAGGCATCATGGGCCTCGCGCAGCGCTTCGCTGTTGAGTACGGAGTTGAGGTGGCTGACCGGTGACCAGATCCGTGACAGGCGGTCATTTACCTCTTCCAGCGGGGCAATCAGGCTATCCCAGGTATGGGGATCACGCTGGGCCAGCACATCGCTGATCTTCTGCTTGCAATCAGCAATCGCCTGAATCACGGCAGGCTGCACCTGCTCCGGCTTGATCTGGCTGAAAGGGGGCAGAGAATCCATTGTCAGCAAAGGGTTATTCATCCCGGTTACCTCTTGTTTGGTCTTGAACAGACCGCTTTAGCAGCTCTGTATGGCTTTCTAACATGTGGCCAAGCCACGCAATAATCAAGCGGGAATCCGCCGCAACCCTGTACTTTTCCAGCCATTGCGACCCGGATCTCTGCCGTTGCTGCAGTTTTGCCATCAACAGCCAGTAACAGAATGAATCTGTGGGCCTTTTTTAGCTCTTACCGCTACTTTCAAGGGGCAAAAAGTCGCCATTTACCGGCGCCAGAGCTGCCAGCCAAGTACCGTCATGCTCAATCATGGAAACGGACAAAATGTGGTAGCTGTAACAAATTATCAATATTTTTCAGTTAATTAGAATCAAAACCAACTATTGATTAATTTATTTTCAAGCATCTATCATAGGCAACCTGCCATGCAGGTCACTTGATTCTCTGTGCTGCACAGAAATCGGGTGAAAAAGGCAAAGTGACCCGAAAGGGCGCGACGCAAAGCCACCGGTCTAAGGGAAAACACCTATGACAGCGGGGCTGCCCCCGGGGACGTCCGGTCACAACCGACGCCCCATTTGCACCGTACGGAGAGACGATGAACAAACTCAAATTATCCCTGCTTGGCTGCCTGCTCGGCATGGGCGCCCCCATGGCATATGCCACCAGTGCCGGTCAGGCGATGGTCAACCCCCAGTCCGGCGTAGTGGTCGGCTATTGGCACAACTGGTGTGACGGCTCGGGCTACAAGGGCGGTATCGCCCCCTGCGTCAAGCTCGATCAGGTCAACCCGCAATACAACGTGGTCGATGTCTCCTTCATGAAGGTCTATGGCAGCGATCCCATCCCCACCTTCAAACTCGACCCGGCCATCGGCATGAGCGAAAGCCAGTTTATCGAGCAGATCGCAGAGCTGAACCGTCAGGGCCGCGCCGTGCTGCTGGCGCTGGGCGGTGCCGATGCGCACATCGAGCTGCGCAAAGGTCAGGAGCAGGCCTTTGCCGACGAGATCATCCGTCTGGTGGAGACCTATGGCTTCGACGGGCTGGATATCGATCTGGAACAGGCCGCCATCACCGCCGCCGACAACCAGACCGTGATCCCGGCGGCCCTGCGTCTGGTCAAGGATCACTACCGCGCCCAGGGGAAAAACTTCCTCATCACCATGGCGCCGGAGTTCCCCTATCTGACCCAGACTGGCGCCTACATCCCCTATATCCGCAATCTGGAAGGGTACTACGACTGGATCAACCCCCAGTTCTACAACCAGGGTGGCGACGGTATCTACATCGATGGCATCGGCTGGATTGCCCAGAACAACGATGCCCTGAAAGAAGAGTTCATCTACTACATGGCGGATTCGCTGAGCAACGGAACCCGCGGCTTCTACAAGATCCCCCATGACAAGCTGGTGTTCGGCATTCCGACCAACATTGACGCCGCCGCCACCGGCTATGTGCAGGATCCGCAGAAGCTCTACAACGCCTTCAACCGCCTGAAGAGCGAGGGGCAACCGCTGCGTGGCGTGATGACCTGGTCCATCAACTGGGACATGGGCCGCAACGCCGCCGGTCAGTCCTACAACGAATCCTTCATCAAGAGCTACGGCCCCTTCATCCACGATCAGGAGATCACGCCGCCGGTCGACAACGGCAAGCCGGTGTTCAGCGGCCTGAGCGATACCCGCATCAAGCAGGGTACCGCCTTTGATCCGCTGGCAGGTGTCAGCGCCAACGACAAGGAAGATGGCGACCTGACTGGCCAGATCCAGGTGGAAGGCTCGGTAGACAGCCAGCGCATCGGCCTCTACCCCCTCACCTACAAGGTGAGCGATCGCGACAACAACGTCACCGAGCAGGTACGTACCATCGAGGTCTACAGCATGAAGCCGGTGTTCAGCGGTGTCACCGATACCACGCTGGAACTGGGTACCGCTTTCGATCCGATGGCTGGCGTCAGCGCCCATGATGAAGAAGATGGCGACCTGACCGCCCAAATCAAGGTCAGCGGCAACGTCGACAGCAGCAAGATCGGCCGCTACACCCTCACCTATCAGGTGAGCGACAGCGCCGGTCAGCAGGTTACCCAGCAGCGCAACGTGACCGTCAGGGAGCAGGGCGCCGTCTGTGAAAACAGCTGGGATGCCAAGAAGGTTTACGTGGGTGGCGACATCGTCAGCCACAACGGCAAGAACTGGCTGGCAGGCTGGTGGACCCAGAACGAAGAGCCGGGCACCACGGGTGACTGGGGCGTCTGGCGCGTACAGGGCGACAGCGACTGCGGCGGCACAACGCCCCCCGCCGAAGGCAGCAGCGACTTCACCGTCAGCGCCATGGCGAGCGAGTACACCATAGTCAACGGTCAGGTCAGCATCCGTTTCAACGTGACGACCGCCAACCCGGTCAAAATCACCGCGACCCTGGAGCAGAACGGCCGCAGCCACGGCACCACCAGCAGCCAGGTGAACGGCACCAGCACCCTGGTACTGCAGGGCAGCAACGTCACCGATGGCAGCTACGACGTGGTCATCACCGGTCTGGCTGACGGCCAGCAGCCGGTGGTGCAACGCTTCCCGGTCACCCTGACCGAAGAGAGCGACAACGGCGGCAGCGATGGCGACTACCCGGCCTATGCCCCCAACACCAGCTATCAGGCCGGTGATCGGGTCAGCAATGCCGGTGGCAACTACGAGTGCAAACCCTGGCCGTACAGCGGCTGGTGTGGCGGCTCGACCAGCCACTATGCGCCGGGTACTGGCAGCGCCTGGAGCGATGCCTGGATCAAGCTCTGACCTTGCCCCAACCACTAACGGGGGCTGACAGGCCCCCGCCCATATCCTGCCCGTCGGCCACGCTGCCGATGGGCAGGATGCACTGACCCGGACGGGTTAGCCCCTCTCTTTTACATGCTTGCCAACCACCAAAAAACGTCCAACAACAACCAAGATAAGGAAATCACCATGCCAAGAACCACCAAGCTTGCCACCCTGCTCGGTTTGCTACTGTCGGCCCATGTCGTGGCCGATGAGCGCGAACAAGCCTATTTCAAACAAACCTATCAGGAGCACTACGAACAGATGACGGCACGCCTCGCCGCGCTGCACCAGAGTGCGGCTGACGAGCAGAACGTGATCATCAAGGATGGCAAGCGCCACCTTGCCATCAATGGCCTGCTCTACCCGCTGACGGCGGATAACCACATTCTGTTCGATCTGCCCAAACCCCACTTTTTCGACGAAACAGCCATTCGTAACGTCTTTGATTTCTTCGATGAGGAGTGGGAGCTGACCTGGTACGACGGTGGGGTCGTAGCGGTCAACAAACGCTTTGGCAACTATGACTACAGCAACGGCTGTCTGCTGGAGTACTTCCCCCACGGCCAGATCCAGAATGGCGAACGCACCCGGGTGGTGATGGAGACCAGCTCATGCAGCGTCAACTCGTTTGCCACCTCGCTGCAATATCTGGACAAAGGCGAGGAGCTGGCGGCCGACCAGCTGGGGCTGGACGCCAGCCTGATCACGGCGGTCGAGCGCTATCAGGATCGGCTCTATGTCAGCCAGAACGGCAATCCGGGCCATGTGGCCATTATCGATATCCCGAGCCGCCAGCAGATTGGCGAGATCGGCGGCACCGAAACCGGCAGTGCCACGGCCTACAACCAGATCAGCGAACTGTTTGTCCGCAACAACCTGCTCTACGTGGTCTCGCGCTACTCGCACCGGGTCGATATCTTCGATCTGGCCGACGAGCATCGCCATGTCACCACCCTGGGAACCGGTCGGGATTCCGGCAGCAACAGCCTGCACCGCGCCCAGGCCGTCTTTGCCAATCAGGATTACGTGCTGGTGGCCGATGCGCTGAGCGAGATCAAGGTCTACCGCCAGCAGGATGTGAAGCCGGAGAACAGCCTCAAGACCCCCATCGCCGGTCGGCTCGCCTTTGAAGGAAAATACAGCCACCGTCTGGTGCAACTCCATCAGGTGGGTGACTATCTCCTGGCCCACACCGCCGGCAAAAACTACTACATCTATGACTTGCGCAAACTGGCTGATGCCATCGCCAGCAACACACCGCTGGCGCCTGAGCAGGTGATCGCCGACAGCAATCTGCAAAAAATCGACATGGATGGCGATCGGCTGGTGGTGAACTTCAAGGACCGCATCGAGTGGCATGATGCCGATACCCTGATCGCCAACGACTTTCAGTTCAAGAACCCGACCTTTACTGTTCGGGAGATCAACCAGCAGCCCGTGGCGGCGCTGAAAGATCTCCAGCTGGCGGGCTCGGCGCTTGTCACCGCCAACGAGCGCGGCCTGGGTTTCAACCAGCTGCTGAGCAAGGAGATCAGCTTCACGGCCGACGAGCAGTTGCCGGCTCGCCCGCTGATCTTCGATCAGCTGATGCCGGCCGCAGTCAGCTACATACTGCGCAATGACGAACCCTACGAGGTGCTGATCGATCGCGCCCAGCGTTCGGTCAACATCAATTCGCTGGTCAAGACCGAGCTGCTAGATAACGACACGGTGCGCATCACCAACTATGCCGCCAGAGAGCTGCATGACATCAATATCGAGTCACGCCTGAACGGTATCAACAAGTGGCTGATCCTGGGCCAGCTCGATCGCCTGCCCGCCTATGCCCAAATCACCCTGCCACTGAGCGCCTTTGGCGAGCAGGGACGCTTCAACAGCGCCAGCCGCGATGGTGTGTTTGATCTCAACAACCTGCTCGACAACAGCATCAATCTGCCAGCCCAGTTCGAGCACAGGTTCAGCTCCAACTCGGATCCGTTTGCCCAGAAGCTGGCACGCCTCAAGCCAAGCTGGAACGTGCGCTTCGCCACCAACACCAGCGGCTCCTGGCGCCCCATCAATGCCCTCTACGCCCGCGAGTGGCTGATCATCGCCACCAACCTGGCCTACATGGTCTCGACCGAGGAGTTCAAGCACGTCTGGTACAACTTCAAGGCGGTGAACGGCTACGAGATGTTCGGCAATGGCGGCAACAGCTATGTGCCGAACGGCATCTTTACGGCAGCCGATTATGACTACTACTACCACAGCCTGATGAAGCGCCCCTACCTCAACCTGGGGATCACCGCCATGGGGGGCGGGCTCGGGAGTGGTGGCATCACCGGGGTCGATACCTTTAACTTTGTCAGCCACTACTACGGCGGCTGGGGCATCATTGCCCACGAATTTGGCCACGGCTTCGATGGGAAGTCCTACAGCCATGAGAGCGCGTTTGCTCGTGGCAGCCACGGCTGGCATCCGCTGATGACGGGTATGGCCAACTACCATATCCGCAAGGGCGACCTGCCCTATCTGGACGATGATCTCAACGGTTTCCACAAGCCGGAAAACGACATCTATCGCTACAACTCGGTCAGCCAGGGGGCTCGCAAGCACCGCGCTGACAGCCACATGTACTATACCGACCACTACTTCATGCAATTCTCCACCATGCCGCAAGGCTGGGTAGCCAACGGCAGCGACTTCAGTGCCGGGCAGCTGGCGGCCCTGACCAATCAGGAGCGACTGCTGATGGGCTGGATCCCCAAGGAGTCGGAGAAAGGCAATCTCTGCCGATTCACCTTCCAGGATGGCGAGCAGTACTACGGCTACGTCGAACAGCAGGCTGATGGTCTGCTCTGTGATGCCGGCTCCCTGATCCGTTATCGTCAGCCAGATGGCCAGTTTGTGCCGCTGGTCTCGGCCATCAACCAGTTTGACTGGCTGTCACTCCACCACAAGGGCAAGCTGGATCAGCCAGTGCTGCACCAGAATGGTCGCCTGCTCTGCTACAAGAATGTGGCGGGCTTTTACGGTATCGGCTTCGTCAATGACAACAAACAGTGCACCCAGTTGCCCAACGTCTATCAGACCAATGGCAAGCACTGGCTGACCAGCTCCGGCTGGACCGGTCTGACCTACCTGAGCGGAGACTTCATCCTGCCCACTACCGGTAGCAGCAGTGACTTCACCGTCACCGACCTGGCGTCTGAATATTCCATCGTCAACGGCACGCTCGACTTCAGCCTGACGCTGACCACCGCCAACCCGGTGACCGTCACCGCGACCCTGTTGCAGGATGGCAATCCGGTCGCTACCGGCAGCGCCCTGATCGATGGTCAGGGTTCCCTGCAGCTGACGCAGCCGGGCCTTGCGGCCGGCAGTTACGAGCTGTTGCTGGCGGGCATGGCTGAGGGGAGCAAGCAGGGCTTCGAGCGCCGCTTCACCCTGACGTTGGTGGAACAGGCTCCGGGTGGTGACAGTGACGGTGGTAACGGCAGCTACCCGGCCTATGTTGCGGGCACCGCTTATCAGAGTGGCGAACGGGTCAGCAATAACGGTGGCGACTACGAGTGCAAACCCTGGCCCTACAGCGGCTGGTGCGGTGGTGTGGCCAGCCACTATGCACCGGGTACCGGAAGCCACTGGAGCGATGCCTGGATCAAGCTGTAATCAGCCGCTCGTGACCAAAAGAGAGCCATAACGACAGAGGGGGAGCCATCGGCTCCCCCTCTCGTTTATCTCTTCAACCCGGCTTAACGGGCATCTTC
>NZ_JBFODN010000021.1:0-8788 GCF_040908345.1 Aeromonas sp. R3-1 | reverse complement strand
CGCTCAGGGCGGCAAGTCTGCGGCCAAAGGAAATGGTGCCAAGCGACCGGCGCGGTAAGTTTTCCTGATTGGAAAGCGATAAAAATAAAAAAGGCGACCAGATGGTCGCCTTTTTTATTTTTTACAAATATAAACATATGCTTATTAATATAAATTGCGTATTACCAGTTCATTAATTTTAAATTCTTAATCATTTAAGCTTGAAAAATTTGTCGGATTCAGATAATTCCAATATAACAGAGTTGTTCTTAAATGCATCAAATCGAGAGTCTGATATCTTGTCACTGAGTACGGATACAATATATTGACCTTCAATGTTATTAGCAGCATGGAAAATATCAAATATCTGATTTATATCAACATCCTCAATGCTATCATGGATGATAAATGTTGGCCGCTTTAAATTTATTTCATTTACAAAATTAATGTATGCTAAATCAAACGCACTTAATTCACCTTTCTTTTTTCCACCGGTAGAGTTTGGCGTCACACAGACTACATCAAATTCACATTTTCCTTTTTCTGAGTCGAAGCTTAGGTCAAATATGTATCTTTCATCATAAAAAAGCTTACTTAAATCGCCAAAGTTCCTATTGAAAACTTCGATGTTTTTCTCAAGGGATGCGATATTATCCTGTATTTTTAAAACAACCTTTCTTTTGTTTGATTCGATGCTGTCAATTTCACTTTTTGTATCCTCTATTTTTTGCAATAGTGTTTTGGTGCTAGCAATCTCCTCTCTGATTAATGAAAGCTCATTGTACATTTGACCAATTGATTTCAGCGTGTCTGGCTCTTTTATGTTTCTAAATACATTAGATTCCATTGCTTGAAGATTGTTTATTTTTATTCTGATTTCTTCTGAATGTGTTTTGGTAACACCGAGTTCACTTAGTATTAAATTGATTTTGTTAGACAGTATTTTATTGTGGAAAACGACAAGATCTTCGTATGTTCTTTTTAACTTATCACTTATGGCTACGCCTGCTTCAGCATAAATATCACGTAGCTCTTTTCCGTCAATATTTGACGCGCCATTACGTAATTTATCAATGGATTTAGAAAGATAAGCTGATTTCGCCTCAAGTTCAGAGTACACAATTGTTAAATCGGAAATCTCCCCTTGAATTTTTACTAGCTCTTTAACGCTAGATTCTTGAGCATCCTTGAAGTCAAATTCAGAGATCTTCAACTTTAAAATGCTTTCCTCAACCTCAAGAGGCTTAATCATTTTTAGTAGTGCACTTTCCTTGTGAGGACTGCGATATGACGCTAGGTGCTTTCGTTTTGTGGCGATCTGATTTGTAAGTGTTGCTTTTTCTTTTAATAGATTTAAACCAATAAATCCAAATAGAAATAAGTATAATTGGTCATATTCATCAGGCTTGGCATTTAAGTGCAAAAACCTAGCGGTATTTTGCATTTTCTCATTTGTATTTCGAATAAACTTATGGCTCAAACTTCTGATTGAGGGTTTTTCTTCTCGTTGTCCAAAAATTTGTTGTGCAACAAGTTCCTGATAGCTTGCCTTTGATACACGCTCTCTATTTATATAGAATAAAGAATTTTTGGAGATTCGTGTCAGATTTCTTCCAATTAGGTGATTTTTCCCATCAAATCCTACGAAATATAACTCAATAATAATTTCATTCTCATCAATTAATTCAGCAACCTCAGGAATGACTTTTCTAAATTCCGATTCGGTATATATATCATCCCCTGAAGACATAAATATAAAATCAATCAGTCGTGATGGTGTCGATTTTCCAACACTATTACCACTCCTGGCAACCTTTGAATCCACATTTACAATTAGGTTTAATCCTTTTTTAAATGTGATTTCTCTCAATATATTATTGTTTTTTATTACTTGTAATTTACACAGCCGCATATTCAATACATCCATCGGAATTTAAATCTATAACGCCAATTATATAAAGCCAATCAAGTGCACATGCAAATATTTCATAAGAGATATCAAACTTTTCTTTTGCTAGGTTATAAAGTTCATCAATCTCCATTTCAGTGAAGTCACTTGAGGCTAACTCGCTTATAATTGCAGCTCCAAGATAAAATGGATTTATGATAGGGTCAGAATCAATCGTAATCATTCGGATTTTCCAGGACAATGCATTCGATTATTGAATAACTAGCTATTAATGCCACACCAAAATCAATGTCTTCATCATAGAATCCACTTTGCAAGTCGGAGGAAGAGCGGACAAAATCACCTGTAAGTTTTAAGACGCATGATACGATATTATCTGAGTGTGTCCTTAATTTTTCCATATCACGTGGAAGTTGTTCTATACCAAACTGTGATAGCGCATCACGATAAAACAGTTTCATCTGCCTTTTAAGTTTGGTGCTTCCATCTGGTATCATTCTGTTTAATTGAACTATAGAGTGATCAACTAGAATTGAGTTTTCAATATACTCCATAATTATCCAACGACGTGATTTTAAATCATTAAACTGGATTTTATTTTCAACATCAGCAGGCTCCCTCGTAAGATCAACGGAAGTCGTCTCTGCTTTGGCGATAATCTCAATCAGTTGTCCTAATATGCTGGAGCGGGAAATTCGTCGGTCAGTTCCAATATAAACTGGTCCATTATTATCTTTAAATGAAACGCCTTGACCCATGTTACCCTCTATTATCGATCATTACTGGGCCCGAGTTTTGTTGGAAGTACTGTGACTTATCACCTTGTACAATAGACATTTCTTTTATTTTCTGTTCCAAGCGGATATTTTCTTGAGACAAAAAAGAAAGTTTTACTTCGAGCCCAGTTATTTTCTCTTCTGCTTTATTTTTTCTTATTGTTTGTGCGATAGCAATCAAGCCAGAGACAACAGTTAATACGTATCCAATTAAACCAACGGCTGGGTTTGCCAAAAAATCTTTAATTACATCCATTAAACAATAGTTCCTTCAATCTGATATACGAACAGGAAATCTGGGGCATCTACCTTTCCGAACAAGGCATAGCGCTTTCAAATATCACGCTACCGCCCGTGGATTACAGCTTCCAATATGCTCCATTGACCAACGAGGGCAGCAACCCATCGCAGCTCAACAGGTTCTGAATGGCCATGGTAAGCCAAACGAAACTGCCGAGGCGAGCCTTTAAGTGATATAACCATCAGAAATTAATCATTTTTTGCGCTTGATCAGCAAATGGAGCCGGAAGGCGGCTTTATAGCCATATCCCGCTTTGGCAAGCAGGGAAGGGAGTGAATTGGGGCGACCTGCTGGTCGCCCCTGGTGATTGCCATATCCGGCTTGTTTGGGGTTAGCCGTTATAGCCGTAGCAGCGCTTGAGCTCCTCGAAGTCGTAGTAGTGGCTGCCGCTTTGGTAGGGCTGGCAGCCGGTTTTAAAGGCGATCTCCTTTTCGTTATAGAGCATCTTGACCAGCACCTGCCGCTGCCCGTTCTGGTAGATATCCCACTGAATATTGGCGGTATAGGGGGAGACCCAGCCGCCGCGCCACTCGTTGTTCTGCTGGCTGAACAGCTGATCCGGGCTGGCCCCCTGACGGCTCCCTTCCAGCTTCATCAGGGCGGCGAGGGGGATAATGGCCTCGGCGTGGGCAAAGCGCAGGGTGGCCCGTCGGCTCTGCTCACCCTCCACTACCTGACGTTGCACCTCGCCAAACAGGCCGTCGAGCAGCGGCTGGGCAATGGCGTAGGGGGCGCTCTGGTTGGCAAAGCTCGGCCCCTTCTCGTAGAAATCTTCCGCATCTGAGAGGTAGGAGAACCAGGCAGACTCTTCCGGGGTGATGAACTGCTCCAGCGCCCAGGGCTCGCTGCCCTGTGCCTGCGCTTCGCGGATCATGCCGGGGCCGATGATAAAGAGGTTGTAGAGCATCAGGGCGGCATCTACTTCGTCGCGCACATAAGTCATGCCGCCATCTTCCGGATTGACGGCGACAAACTCGACGCCGCCCGCCAGATAGTCGACAAAGCCCTTGCTGTAGATACGCTCCAGCATGCTGCGGGCCATCTCTTTGGTCTTGCTCAGGTTTTTAAGCTGATCCAGCGCCCTGGCCAGCTCGGGGGCCGGGGCGATTGCGGCATCTTCGTCACCGATAAAGCGCTGGTAGCTCTCATAGGCGGGCAGGTAGCGGGCGTAATCCCCCTCGGGCGTGGTCTTGTGGAAGTAGAGCTCGAACTTGTTGACCAGTTTTTTGTCGATCTTCGAGGGGTCATCCTGCGTGAGGTAGCACTGCGCCGAGTCGCTGACATAGCTCACGTCGCGCTTGAGGCTCTCCATAAAGTAGAAGGCGCTTTCGTTGGCCCTGTCTTTGCCCGAGGTGACCACCTTGATGCAGTGGGGCTCGCTGCTGTTGAGCAGGGTCGGCAGCCGCGCCGCCAGTCGGGTGGCGAGATTGGCGTGCTCCTCCTTGCCCAGCGCCGAGAGCAGGCCATAGCCCAGTTTCTGGTTGGCGGCCGTCACCAGATCGACCTTGCCTCCCAGCCCCTGCCCGAGGGTAGTAAGCGCCCCCTGACGCTGCGCCTCTTCCCAGACCAGCTTGGTCAGCACGTCATATTTCGGGCTGGAGAGGGAGCGCGAGCCGTGGCGCGCCACCATCTCGGTAAAGACCGGGCTGAACCCCTGGGGCGCTGGCTCGTAGCTCTCCGCCTGCTGCTGCGGGCTGTAGACCGCTTTGGTGCTGTATTGGTAGGCGGTTTTGCCCTGGCTGTCGGCAGACGATTCGTTCTCTGACTGGCAGCCGCCAAGCAAGACCAGCGAGACGGCCAAAGCCACATAAGAAGAGCGCGGGAAAGTCATGATGTTCCTTATCTATCCATATGAAAAATAAGTGAAAAACTCTATGGCTTGAAAATGACCGCGGGATGTCAGCCAGATGACAGGCTGATGACTTCTGATAAAGCAGTAAGCAAGGGGAGGGGCAGAGGATGGCTATAGGGAGGGCAATAGAGGCTCAACCAACCACTGCGCCGGTCACGGGTGAGTGGTCAGTGAGCGCTGTCGGGATGGGGGCTTATTGCCTTACCTCCTGCCCCGCCATCTTGATCCAAGGGGGGCAATTAAAGGTTGCCAATTAAGGGTTGCTCAATACCACGCCAATAAGGCATCGAACATGCGGGTATGGGTCACTTGCAGGTTTGCCGCCTTGGTTGAAATGGCTGCGCTATAGAGCTGGACGCCGGGTTCGTTATGACTCTGCACCAGATAGTTTTTATGGCGACAGGTCCCGTAGAGGGAGAGGCTTTTTCTCGCACAGTGGCCGAGAAACAGCACCCCACCAAGGCCGATCATCAGGCCACATATATCCAGCAGATTGATATCCATCAGATTGACGGCGGGCAGGGCAAATTGAGCCTCGGCTTGCAGGGCGAATTCATAGAGCGACACGGCAAACATGGCGCCGCAGAGCATCAGTTTGAGGCGGGCGAGGTGGGTGAGCTTGGTCTGCATTATTTCCGGCGAGACAAAATAGAGATTCTCCAGATGTCGTCTCTGCTCTTTGATAAGGATCCCGCGCACATTCACATCAACCTCGACCTGGGTTGATTCGCGATAGACCAATCCCTGTTTTTCCCACTCGTCCGCCAGCATGGCAACCAGCACCGGATAGACGACAATGGCCAGGCCGCAATAGATCGGCAGCGCATGATATCCGCTGGATATCAGCCCAACTGACAATATTGCGAATATATAGGGCGACAAGGCTTTGAGTGCAATTGATGATTTCATCGTTATACATCCATAAATAACGCGTTTTATAAGTGCCGATAGCGCACAGGCAATAGTGGCCGCGCCAATCAGCTGCGGCCAAACAGGGCATTGGTCAGCGGTAATCCATTCCTGCAAATGGCCTGAAATAGTCCCTTTGCTCGGCAACAGGAACAAGAGCGCCATAGTAAGCCAAACGAGGCCACTCTGACAGTGACCCGGATGACATAAATCTGTGTGCCGCCGTCGAAATGAAATCATATTTTGTCGCTACTCCGGTTCCTCTATGCAAAAAGCCCCGAGAGCAGGGCGCTTTCGGGGAAGAGGAAAAACATCGACAAGGAATTACAAAGGCATTGGGTTCACACCTGAACCGGATCAGGCATCGACATAGAGCACCTGGCCGCTAATAAAGCCATCGACGGAGCGCTCAAACGCCTTGCCGACCAAAGCGCCCGGCACCGGCTGGAAGCCCGGCATCATCTCGCCATATACGTCCCACGCCTCTTCCAGTACGGTCGGGTTGACCACATTGATGCGAATGCCGCGGGGCAGCTCGTGGGCCACGCACTGGACAAAGGTATCTATGGCGCCGCTGGTGGTGGCATCGGCAATGGCCAGCGGGATCGGCTTGATATTGAGGATGCCGGAGATCAGGGTGAAGGAGCCCCCCTGATTGATGTAGTTGAGGCCGATATTGACCAGATTGATCTGCCCCATTAGCTTGCTCTGGATGGTGGTTTGCCACTGCTCGTCGCTCATCTCGCCAAAGGGGGCGTATTCGCAATAGCCGGCGGTATTGACCACCGCATCGAAGGAGCCCACGTTTTGGTAGAGTCGCTCGATGGACTCTCGGCTGGTGATATCCACCTGAAAATCACACCCCTCGCCGGAGCGGCTGGCGGTAATGACCTTGTGCTTGCCCAGACCACTGAGGGCGGCTTGCCCCATTTTCCCCTGAGCACCAATCAGAATGACAGTTTTCATCGTTAACCTCGCTTTGCTGGAAGAGCTGCAAGGTTAGAGAGCCACTGATACAATGTAAATCATTGGCGGTTTGTATGTGATACAACTTAAATTGGTGAGGAAAGGGTGGAGAAGATCGATATCAGGCAGATGCGGGTGCTGGTGCTGCTGGTCAGATACAAGAGCGTGTCGCGGGTGGCCGAGCTGCTGGAGATCTCCCAGCAGGGGGTGAGCAGCCATCTGAAAAAGCTGCGCGATCTCTTTCCCGCCGAGCTGTTTATCCGCCAGAGCGCCGGATTGCAGCCGACCGACTACGCCTGCGAGCTGGCCGACAAGTTCGAGCAGATCCTGGCCGATATCGACGGGGTCTTTGTGGCTGCCCCCTTCGATCCTGCCAGCAGCGAGCGCATCTTCAGGGTGATGGCGAACGAATATGCCCAGCTCGCCATTATTCCAAGGCTGGCGAGCGCCCTGCGCACTCAGGCGCCCTCCATCCGGCTCGATGTGGTGGATTTTCAGGCCGACCTCCATCTGGACGCGCTGGCCAGTGGCGAGGTCGATCTGGTGATTGGCTTTGATGCCTATCTCGACCCGGGGTTGCTGCGCGCCACCCTGCGCCGGGATCACTACTGCTGCGTGCTGCGCCGCGACTCCCGATATCTTCCGGACAAAGCCCCGCAGGATCTGGCGGCCATCCCCTTTGTGCAGTTCGCCAACAGCGTCGGCAATTTCGAAGGGCAGATGAGCCCGCAGCAGGTTGCCAGCGCGGCGGTGGCGACGCTCCCCTGTTACACCTCGCTGCAAGCCTTTATGTCGGTCAATGACGTGGCGGCCTGCATTCCATCGGCCATCGCCGCCCTTGGGGATTTTCGCACCGTGGAGCTGGCCGGAGCGCAGCAGCCGTTTGAGGTGGTGGTCGGCAGGCATCGCAAAAGTCAGGGCAATCTCGCCATCGAGTGGCTGGGCGAGGTGATCAAGTCGGTCTGCGATCTTGCCATGCCCGGATAACGCCACCGTTTGCACAGAGCGGCCGCCACCAGCCAGCGCGCTAACGGCAGGCTGGATCTGTGGGACAAATCCTGCGATGGTGCGGGCAGTTATCCGCTTGTCCCGTTATCGAGTGAAAAGGAGTTGAGATGCGCATTGCCATGATTGGTCTGGGGGATATCGCCCAGAAAGCCTATCTGCCGCTGCTGGCGAGCGACGAGCGGGTCACCCCGCTGCTCTGCACCCGCAATCCGGCAGTGCTGGAGCAGCTGGCACGCCAGTATCGGGTCGCCGAGTGCTTTACCGATGTGGCAGCCATGCTGGCCAGCCGTCCCGATGCCGTGATGATCCACGCCGCGACCGCCGTTCATCGCGAGCTGGCCGAGCAGTGCCTGCGCGCAGGGCTCCCCACCTTTGTCGACAAGCCCCTGTGCGACAATCTGGCCGAGGCAGAAGCGCTGGCCAACCTCGCCATCGCGCAAGATTGCGCTCTCTTTACCGGCTTTAACCGCCGCTATCTGCCCGCCATGGCCGAGGCCCGCGCCCAGCAGCTCACCGAGCTTAACTGGCAGAAACACCGCTTCGCTCTGCCGGGCAAGGCGCGGGATTTTATGTTTGACGACTTTATCCATGTGCTCGACAGCCTCTGCTTCTATGGTGGCGTGCCGGGCGGCGACTTTCATGCGGTATTGCGACCGGATACGAAGGACAGCAGCCTGTTGGCCGGGGTCAGCGTCAGCTGGCAGAGCGGGGATCGCGCCATCAGCGGCAGCATGAACCGCAGCGCCGGGATCACCGAGGAGCGCATCGATGCCTACGGCGACAACCTCTCCCTGCACCTTGAGAACTGCACCCGCGGCAGCATCGCCCGCGACAAACAGGCGCAGACGCTTGCCCCCAACGACTGGCTGCCGGTGCTGGCCCAGCGCGGCTTTGCCGCCATGCTGGAGCACTGGTATCAGCAGATTGAATCGGGCAAAGCTGATAGCGAGCTGATCGCCTCCTACCTGCACGGCCACCGGCTGGCGGAGCAGCTGGTGGCGCTGGCTGACAAGCGGAGTTAAGGCTGGCTGGAAGCCTGAGATATATGAATACGAGGTGCGCGAAGATGGCGCACCAAAAACAACGGG